>CAYGZN010000596.1:0-2122 GCA_964354355.1 uncultured Burkholderiaceae bacterium
CCCCGACGCAACGTGCGGTGACGACTCCCGACGCGGTGACGGCATCGGCAGCGGTGACGGCATTGGCAACGGTGACGGCATCGGCAGCGGCGTCGGCGGCGGCAGCCGTCGCGGCGCCGGGGGCAGCGACCGTGCGGCCCGAGGCGCCCGTGCAGGTCGCGTTCGGCGAGATCCGGCACACGCGCCTGCGCCCGGTGCGCCACGCGTTCAGCTACCCGGGCTTCTTCCTGCGCCTGCGCATCGACACGCTGGCCGATCGCGGCATCGCGCCGTGGTTCGGCATCGACCGGCGCGCGCTGCTGACCTTTCGCAGCGCGGACCACGGCGACGGGCGCACGCCGCTGCGCGAGTGGATCCGCGCCGTACTCGCACAAGCCGGCGTGCAGGCCGACGGCCCCGTCTGGCTGCACTGTTTTCCGCGCGTGCTCGGCTACGCGTTCAAGCCGGTGAGCTTCTGGTTCTGCCACCGTCGTGACGGTGCGCTGATGGCGATCGTTGCCGAAGTCAACAACACGTTCGGCGAGCGGCACTGCTACCTGCTGAGCGAGACCGACGCGAGCCCGCTCAAGCAGGGCCGCACGCTGCAGGCGCGCAAGGTCTTCCACGTCTCGCCGTTCTGTTCGGTCGAGGGCAGTTACCGTTTCCGCTTCTTCAACCTGCCGGACCGCGCGATCGCCCGGGTCGACTACCTGGACGCCGACGGACCGCTGCTGCTGACCAGCATGAGCGGCCTGCTCGAGCCGCTGGGCCCGCGCGCCGCGCGCCGCGCGCTGTTCGGGCACCCGCTGTTCACGGCGGGCGTGATCGCCCGGATTCACTGGCAGGCCGTGCGCCTGTGGTGGGCGCGCGTACCCTTTCACCGCAAGCCTGCGCCGCCGCAGGCGCTCGTCACGAGAGGCCATCGATGACCCGCACCGCTTCGTTCGCCCCGTTCTCCGCTACGGATCCCTCGCGCCTGCCCGAGGTGGTTCGCCCGGCGGACGCCGGACGCCCGCCTGGTCCGCAGCGCCTGGCCGAGTCGATTCCGGCGCGCGCCCGGGCCGTGCTGCGCCTGCTCGAGCGACTGGAGCACGGCCGCCTGATGCTGGTCACGCCGGGGGGCGCCACGCTGGTGTTCGGCGCCGGCGAGCCGCACGCGACGATCCGGCTGGCCAACTGGGACGTCTGCGCGGCGACGATGTCGCGCGGCGACATCGGCTTCGCCGAGACGTGGATCGCCCGCGACTGGCACACGGATTCGCTCGCCGACCTGCTGTCGCTGGTGGTCGCGAACCGCAACATCGTCGAACGGGCCGTGTACGGCAACGGATGGGGCCAGTGGCTGTACCGGCTGCGCCACGCGCTGCGCCGCAATACCCGCTCGGGCTCCCGGCGCAACATCCATGCGCACTACGACCTCGGCAACCGCTTCTACGAGCGCTGGCTGGACCCGAGCATGACCTACTCCAGCGCGCTGTACGACGGCGATCGCACCCGCACGCTGGAGCAGGCACAGCAGGCCAAGTACCGCCGGATCCTCGACGTGCTCGCCCTGCCGGCCGGCTCGCGGATCCTGGAGATCGGCTGCGGCTGGGGCGGGTTCGCCGAGATGGCCGCGCGCGACGGGCTGTCGGTGACGGGCCTGACGCTGTCGACCGAGCAGCATGCGTGGGCCCGGCAGCGGATGGTGCAATCGGGTCTCGCGGACCGGGCGAGCTTCCTGCTGCAGGACTACCGTGACGAGCAGGCGCGCTACGACGCGATCGTGTCGATCGAGATGTTCGAGGCGGTGGGCGAGGCCTACTGGCCGACCTACTTCGAGACGCTTCGCCGCTGCCTGAAGCCCGGCGCGCGCGCGGTCGTGCAGTCGATCACGATCGACGACGCGCTGTTCGAGCGATACCGCCGCGGCACCGACTTCATCCAGCAGTACATCTTTCCAGGCGGCATGCTGCCGTCGCCGCGCGGGTTCGAGCAGGCCGCGCGCGCAGCCGGGCTGCGGGTCACCGAGGGCTTCGCGTTCGGCCCCGACTACGCGCGCACGCTGGCCGAGTGGCGCGAGGCGTTCGTGGCGCAGGCCCCGGCGATCCTGGCGCAGGGCTTCGACGACCTTGCGGATGACGGCTTCGCTTGGATCGGCACT
>CAYGZN010000597.1:0-2121 GCA_964354355.1 uncultured Burkholderiaceae bacterium
CGTGTCCACCGAGACCGACGTCGAGCGCACCTACACGTTTGCGCAGCTGCACGCCGAAGTCCAGAGGACCGCCGCGATCATGCAGTCGCTCGGGGTCGGCAAGGGCGACCGCGTGCTGATCTACATGCCGATGATCCCGGAGGCGGCGTTCGCGATGCTCGCCTGCGCCCGCATCGGCGCCATCCACTCGGTCGTGTTCGGCGGCTTCGCGTCGGTGAGCCTGGCGACCCGGATCGACGACGCCCAGCCGAAATTGATCGTCAGCGCCGACGGCGGCTCGCGCAACGGCAAGGTCGTGCCGTACAAGCCGCTGCTCGACGAGGCCATCCAGCTGTCGGTCCACAAGCCCGCGAGCGTGCTGATGGTCAATCGGGGTCTGACCCCGTTTTCCAGCGTCGCCGGGCGGGACGTGGACTACGGCTCGATGCGTGCGCAGCGGATGGACGCGACCGTGCCGGTCACGTGGCTCGAGTCGAACGAACCCAGCTACATCCTCTACACGTCCGGCACCACCGGCAAGCCCAAGGGCGTGCAGCGCGACGTCGGCGGCTACGCGGTCGCGCTGGCGGCATCGATGAAGCACATCTACTGCGGCAACGCCGGCGAGACCTATTTCTCGACCAGCGACATCGGCTGGGTGGTCGGGCACTCGTACATCGTCTACGGCCCGCTGATCGCGGGCATGGCGACGATCATGTACGAGGGCACGCCGCTGCGCCCCGACGCAGGCATCCTGTGGAAGCTGGTCGAGCAGTACAAGGTCACGGTGATGTTCTCGGCGCCGACCGCTATTCGGGTGCTGAAGAAGCAGGACCCGGCCTTCCTGCGCCGCTACGACCTCTCCAGCCTGCGTGCGCTGTTCCTGGCGGGCGAGCCGCTGGACGAGCCCACCGCGCGCTGGATCGCCGAGGGGCTCGGGCGTCCGATCGTGGACAACTACTGGCAGACCGAGACCGGATGGCCGATCCTGTCGGTCGCGCACGGCGTCGAGAAGACGCCGACACGCTTCGGCAGCCCGGGCCTGGCCATGTACGGCTACAACGTGAAGCTGCTTCACGAGCAGACCGGCGACCCCGTCGGCGTCAATGAAAAGGGTGTCGTGGCCATCGTCCCGCCGCTGCCGCCCGGCTGCATGCAGACGATCTGGGGCGACGACGACCGCTTCGTGAAGACCTATTTCACAAGCATCCCCGGCGCGCTCGTGTACTCGACGTTCGACTGGGGCATCCAGGATCCGGACGGCTACTACTTCATCCTGGGCCGCACCGACGACGTCATCAACGTCGCCGGCCACCGGCTGGGGACCCGCGAGATCGAGGAGTCGGTGTCGAGCCACGCTGCGGTGGCCGAGTGCGCGGTCGTGGGCGTCGCCGACTCGCTCAAGGGGCAGGTCGCCGTGGCGTTTGCGGTGCTCAAGGATCCGTCGCTGGTCGAGACCCAGGCGGGCCGCCTGAAGCTGGAAGGCGACGTGATGGCCACCGTCGACAAGCAGCTGGGGGCGGTCGCGCGGCCCGCTCGCGTTCACTTCGTCAACGTGCTGCCCAAGACCCGCTCGGGCAAGGTCCTGCGCCGCTCGATCCAGGCCGTCTGCGAGGGTCGCGACCCGGGCGACCTGACGACGATCGAGGACCCGAGCGCGCTCGAGCAGTTGAAAGCGGTCGTTACATCAAAATAATCAATATCTTGCGGGCGTTTTGTCAGGTCGAACTCGCCATCGGTGCGGCGGCTTGTGTGGGTTGCCGCACCGTTTCCACCTACCGCACCCACGCGGTCCGGCACGGGCCGCCAGGCGCGACGATTCGCGCGTCGAACATCAGAAAAGCGCCGTAAGACACTGATTCATCGGGCAAATCACACCGGCAGCGTCGGCTCGACCATGGCCGCCACCTGCTCGCGCAGTTCCAGGATCCGGTCCTGCCAGTAGCGCTGGGTATTGAACCAGGGAAACGCGGCCGGAAACGCCGGATCGTCCCAGCGACGCGCGATCCAGGCGCTGTAGTGGATCAGCCGAAGCGTGCGCAGGGCCTCGATCAGGTGCAACTCGCGACGGTCGAAGTCCATGAAGTCCTCGTAGCCCGACAACACGTCCGAGAGCTGGCGGCCCATTGCGGCCGAGTCACC
>CAYGZN010000598.1:0-2118 GCA_964354355.1 uncultured Burkholderiaceae bacterium
CGTGCGGGTGGTACTTGCCGATGACGTCGCCGACGATGCGCGCCGACTTCTTGTACGGGCGGTTCCAGTCGTTGTTGAGCTCGTGCATCGCGAACAGCACCCGCCGGTGCACCGGCTTGAGCCCGTCCCGCACGTCCGGAAGGGCGCGCCCCACGATGACGCTCATCGCGTAGTCGAGGTACGAACGGCGCATCTCTTCTTCGAGACTGACCGGCAGGGTTTCTTTCGCGAATTGATCCATTGGGGGAGACGGTGCCTGGAGCGCGGGGTAAACCTTTGAATTTTAAACTATTTGAAATATGGTCTAATCGCCGACGCCCCCAGCCTGCGACCCTCATTCGTGGCCGACCCCGTTCCCGCTCCCTCCGGCGGCCCGCCCAGGCTGGTCTGCCCGCGCTGGATCGTCCCGGTGGAGCCGGCCGGACAGGTGCTGCACGAACACGCGATCGTGCTGCGCGGCGAGCGCATCGAAGCGCTGCTGCCGGTCGCGCAGGCCCTCGCGCAGCATCCGCAGGCCGCCCGGCTGGACCTGCCCGAGCACCTGCTGATTCCGGGGCTGGTCAACCTGCACAGCCACGCCGCCATGACGCTGCTGCGCGGCACGGCCGAAGACCTGCCGCTGCAGCGCTGGCTGGCCGAGCGCATCTGGCCGCTCGAGGCCAGGCTGATGTCCGAGGCGTTCGCCTACGACGGCGCGGTACTGGCCTGCCAGGAGATGCTGCGCGGCGGCGTGACGACCTTCAACGACATGTACTTCTTCCCCGAGGCGACCGGGCGCGCCGCGCTGGCGCTGGGAATGCGGGCGATGCTGGGGATCATCCTGGTCGAGTTCCCGTCGGCCTATGCCAGCGGGCCGGCCGACTACCTGCGCAAGGGGCTGGCACTGCGCGACGCACTGCGCGGCGAGCCCCGGATCGGATTCACGCTGTCGCCGCACGCGCCCTACACCGTGTCGGACGCGAGCTTTCGCGAGGTCGCCAAGCTGGCCGCCGAACTGCAGGTGCCGGTGCACATCCACCTGCACGAGACGGCCAGCGAAATCGACGAGAGCCAGGCCCGCCACGGCCGGCGCCCGCTGCAGCGGCTGGCCGACCTGGGCCTGGTCGGGCCCGACCTGATCGCCGTGCACGGCGTGCACCTCAACGACGCGGAACTGCAGCTGCTCGCCTCGCACGGCGCGTCGATCGCCCACTGCCCGCACTCCAATCTGAAGCTGGCCAGCGGGCTGGCGCCCACCGCACGGATGCGTGCACTGGGCATCAACGTGGGTCTGGGCACCGACGGTTCGGCCAGCAACAACCGGCTCGACATCCTTCAGGAGGCCCGCACCGCGGCCCTGCTGGCCAAGGGCGCCGGCGGCGACGCCGGCTGCTGGCCGGCACACGACACGCTGCGCGCGGCCACCCTCGCCGGCGCGCAGGCGCTGGGCATGGGAGAGCGCGTCGGCAGCCTGGTTCCGGGCAAGCTGGCCGACATGGCCGCGATCGACCTCTCGGACGTCGACTTTGCGCTCGCGCACGACCCGGTCTCGCAACTTCTGTACAGCGCCGGCCGAGAGCAGGTATCCCACGTCTGGATAGGCGGCGAGCTTGTTGTGGCCAAGCGACAAATCACCAGATCGGCAGCGGTCGAAACGGTTTCCGAAGTAGTGGCTCGCTGCCGCCTGTGGCACAATCGGCTAGGCGAGATCGTGCCGGAAGCCGCTTAGTGCCGTCGTTTTTCAGGGCGCGGGCAGAGGTTAGGGTCGCTTTGGCGTGGGGAGGCTGATTCGTACACTGCCCCGCGGGCGTCGCAAGGCGTTGGATTTTCAGATGTGAGTCATCTCACCGAGAGGAGAAACATGAAGAAATCGGTCAAATTGGGAGCGTTGGCGGCCACCGCGCTGCTGGCCGCCTGTGCGACGGGTGGTGGTAATGCTCCAATGGTTCCCACGGCCGCACCGAACCAGCCGGGTTATGTGCAGACCCCGTTCGGCGGCGTCGTGACGAACCCCTTCGCGGACAAAGACAGCCCTTCGGGACTCTGCTGGCGCACGCCTTTCTGGGATCCGACCAATGCGCAAAAGGGCTGCAACGAGGATCTGATTCCGAAACCCCCGCCCCCGCCGCCGCCGCCGCC
>CAYGZN010000599.1:0-2118 GCA_964354355.1 uncultured Burkholderiaceae bacterium
CCCGTTCACCTTCGTCGACTACAAGTCGCGGCTCAACCGCGAGGGGCGCTCGGCCAACCTGCCCTGGTACCAGGAGTTCAAGAAGGTCGACCCGGGCGACGTGTCGTGGGGCGACGTGCTGAAGATGAATCCGGCCGACGGCGCCAGGCTCGGCCTGAAGACCGGCGACACCGTCAGGATCACGTCGATGGCCGGCTCGATCGTCACCCAGCTCAAGCTGTGGGAGGGCGTGCGGCCTGGCACCGTCGCCAAGTGCTACGGCCAGGGGCACTGGGCCTATGGCCGCGTGGCTGCGAAGGACTACGCCAAGGCTTCGCCGAACGGCGGCAACAACAACGAGATCCTCGTCGATGACTACGACCGTTTGAGCGGCTCGACCGCCCGCAACGGCGGATTCACGGGCGTGCGGATCCAGAAGGCCTGAGCGCCGAGCTTCGAGGCATAGGAGCAAATCATGGCAAGACTTGGAATGGTGATCGACCTCGGCCGGTGCGTCGGCTGCGGGGCGTGCGCCTTCGCGTGCAAGACCGAGAACAACACCCGCGACGGCGGCAACGGCCAGAGCCACAACTGGGCCGACTTCATCATGCGGACCGAGGGCACGTTCCCGAACGTGACGCACTTCGTGATGCCGGTGCTGTGCAACCACTGCACCGACGCGCCGTGCGTGAAGGCCTGTCCGGTCAAGCCGAAGAAGGCCATCTTCAAGACGCCCGAGGGCATCACACTGACCGACTCCGAACTGTGCATCGGCTGCCGGCAATGCCAGGAGGCCTGCCCGTACAGCCACGACGACCTCGACGCCCGCAGCCTCAACGGCGAGACCTACAGCGTGATCAGCTACAACGCCGCCGACAAGAGCGCGCAGCCGTACTGGACCGACAAGACGGCGGCGATCCCCGGCTGCACGTCGTCGGGCGCCGAGGTGTCCGCCAGGGCGGGCGCGACACCGCCGACCCTGAACCAGTTCGTGTCGGGCGACGCGCAACCGGTTCGCAAGGACGACGTGATCGAGAAGTGCACGTTCTGCCATCACCGAACGCTCAACGGCTTGCAGCCGGCCTGCGTGGAGGTCTGCCCGTCCAAGGCGCGCATCTTCGGCGATCAGGAAGATGCCAAGTCCGAGATCGCGCAGATCCTGAAGTCGCAGAAGTCGTTCCGGCTGCAGGAGGAAAAGGGCACCAAACCGAACGTACACTACATCGGCAAGTACAGCGTCCGAGCCTGACCGGCCCGACGGCGGGCTCGTCCGGGTGCCGGTTCTTACGGCCCTTGTCCAGGGCGCTTCGGCGCCCTTTCTCATTCAGGAGTCACGATGCCAGGAATCGACCCGGACCAGGCTGGCGCGCGCGAGGACCTGTGCCGCTATCTGGCGGGCTGCTACTACGAACCGGGCCCCGAGTTCGCCGAGGAAAGGCTGTTCGACTCGATGCTCGCCGCCGCGAGCCGCATCGACCCGGGCCTGGCCGAGCACGCGCGCAGGCTGGGCGAGGCATTTGCCGGGCAGGACCTGCAGACGTTGCTGGTCGACTACACGCGGCTGTTCCTCGGGCCGGTGCAGACGCTCGCCAAGCCGTACGGATCGGTCTGGCTGAGCGGGGAGACCACGCTGATGCAGGACTCGAGCATGGCCGTGCTCGAGCTCTACGGGCAGGGCGGGTTCGAGATCGACGAGGCGTTCCGGGAGCTGCCCGACCACGTGGCGGTGGAGCTCGAGTTCCTGTATCTGCTGATTTTCAACCTGAACCAGGCGCGGCGCGCGGCCGACGCCGACGCCGCCAGCGCCACGGCCGCCCTGCAGCAACGCTTCCTCGCGCAGCATCTGGGTGCCTGGATCGGACCCTTCTGCGCCGCTGTCCAGGCGGGCGCCGAGACCGCGTTCTACCGCGAGCTGGGCGCCTTCACCGAGCGCTTCGTGCGCATGGAAGAAGCGCGCGCCAGCACCGTCCACTGAACGCGGCCAACACGAACCCCGCCAACACGCCTCACGCAGCCGCGGTCCCTGCTGGCGCAGCGGCCCCCGGCGCGGCCCCCGGCGCAGCGCTCACCAGCGCATCGGCGACCAGCTCGGCAATGTCGCGCGACCGCGTCGACTCGCCTTTGCCGATCGAGCCAAGT
>CAYGZN010000600.1:0-2116 GCA_964354355.1 uncultured Burkholderiaceae bacterium
TCGTCTCCATGTAGAAGTCGAAGCTGTAGTCGCCGCCGTCGCGACCGATGCCGCTGGCCTTCATGCCGCCGAACGGTGTCGGCAGGTGGCGCACGTTCTCGGAGTTGACCCAGACCATGCCGGCGTCCAGCGCCAGCGACACGCGGTTGGCGCGACCGGTGTCGCGCGTCCACAGGTAGCCGGCCAGCCCGTATGGCACGCCGTTGGCGATCCGCACGGCGTCGGCCTCGTCCTCGAACGGGATCACGGTCAGCACCGGGCCGAAGATCTCCTCCTGCGCGATGCGCATGTCGGCCCGCGCGCCGGTGTACAGCGTGGGCCGCACGAAGTGGCCGCCGCGGCCCCAGCGCTCGAGCCCCGGCACGTCGGCCCCGGTGCAGCGCGCGCCGCCGACGGCCACGGTCGCGCCGTCGTCGCGCGCGATCTGCACGTAGGACAGCACCTTCTCGAGGTGCCTGGCGTGCACCAGCGGGCCGACCTCGGTGGCCGGGTCCAGCGGGTGGCCGACCTTCAGGCGCCGGACCCGCTCGGCGAGCTTCGCAACGAAGCCATCGTGGACGGTGCGCTGCACCAGCAGCCGCGACGACGACGTGCAGCGCTCGCCGTTGAGGCTGTAGATCATGAACACGACCGCGTCGAGCGCCCGGTCCAGGTCGGCGTCGTCGAACACGATGACCGGGTTCTTGCCGCCGAGCTCGAGGTGCACGCGCTTGAGCGTCGGCGCCCCCTGCATCATGATCAGGCTGCCGGTGCGCGACTCGCCGATGAACGCCGTCGCCCGGATGTCCGGGTGCTCGGTCAGCGCGCGGCCGGTGGTCTCGCCGATGCCGTTGACGAGGTTGGACACCCCGGCCGGCAGCCCCGCCTCGTGCATGATCTCGACCAGCAGCCGCGCGGTCAGCGGACTCCACTCGGCCGGCTTGTGGACCACCGTGCAGCCGGCCGCGAGGGCCGGCGCGATCTTCCACGTCGACAGCATGAACGGCGTGTTCCACGGCGTGACGACGGCGACCGGGCCGATCGGCTGGCGCACCGTGTAGTTCACGTGGGTGTCGGTGGGCAGCGACAGGCCGTTGTTCGCGTCCGGCGCGCGATCCGCGAAGAACCGGAAGTTCTCCGCGCCGCGCAGCGCCGCCTTGCTCATGAAGCGCCACGCCTGGCCGGTGTCCATGCACTCGACGAGCGCGATCTCGTCGGCGCGCGCCTCGATCAGGTCGGCGACGCGGTGCAGCAGGCGGCGGCGATCCGCGCCGGCCAGCGCGCGCCAGGCCGGGAACGCGTTGCGCGCGGCCGCGCAGGCCGCGCCGACCTCGGCCTCGGTGGCGCTGGCCACCGTGCCGAGCAGGCTGGCGTCGACCGGCGAGCAGTTCTCGAAGGTCTCGCCGGCGCCGGGCACCGCCCGCCCGCCGATGAAGTGCCCCAGCGGCTCTGCGGCGAACCGCGCGAGCGCGGCCCGCGCCCGCTCGAGCTGTGGGGCGAGCGCGTCGTCGGCGGCTGCAGTCATGGTCGCTCCCTGCCCGCCTGGCGGGCCTTCACGTAGTCGTGCACGTTGTTCTTCTTGAAGCTCAGCTCGGGATCGATTTCCTGCACCTCGAACGAGATCGCCAGCGGCGACGCGTCGCTGACCGGCGACAGCTGCTCGCACAGCACGTCGAACACCTGCTGCGCGGCGCGCCGGCGGGTCTCGAGGTCGCGGCCGTGGCCGATGCGCAGCGTCACGTGCACGAACGCGTTGTCGGGATGACCGTCCGCGATCACGTAGTCGGTTCGCTCGGCCGCGCGCGTGCGGGTGCCCCCCGGCGGAAACACGCCGGTGGCGATCGCGGTCTCGTGCAGGCGCCGCAGCAGCAGCGGCAGCTGCATCCGCTGGCGCAGGTTCGCGGAGTACTCGACGACGATGTGCGGCATGGTGCCGCCATGATACCGGCGCGGCGGGCCGCGCGGGCCGCGCCGGCGTCAGTCCGCGCCCGCTTCGTGGCCCCCCGGCGGGTAGTCGATGCGCACCTCGGTTCCGCACGCGCCCGAGGCGACCCGCAGCGTCGCGCCGATCCGCTGCGCGCGGTGACGCATGTTGCGCAGGCCGCGGGCGGCCTCGGGCGGCGTGCCCGCGGCGTCG
>CAYGZN010000601.1:0-2102 GCA_964354355.1 uncultured Burkholderiaceae bacterium
CGATCGACCTCCCGGTGCTGGCCGGGCGGCACCTGGCTCAGCTGCCGGCGGCCGCGCTCGAATCGCTGCTGCAGCAGACGTGGACGGTCAGTCCGCAGAGCAACCGGCAGGGCATGCGCCTGCAGGGGCAGGCCCTGGACACCCGCGCGCTGCCGCAGCTGGCTAGCGAGCCGGTCAGCTTCGGAACGGTTCAGCTGCCACCGGCCGGCGAACCGGTGATCCTGCTGGCCGAGCACCAGACCACGGGCGGCTACCCGCGCATACTGGAAGTCGCCAGCGCTGCCGAGCATCTGCTTGCGCAGGCAGCCGCCGGCTGCCGGATCCGGTTCCGCGTGATCGGGCTGGACGAGGCCGACCGGCTCGCGCGGGAGCGGGCCCGCGAATTCGTGCAGCGCCTGGCGGGCGTGCGCCAGGCGTGCGCGTATCCGTCCGAATGAGGATTCGAGGTCATGCAGAACAAGTCGATCGACCTGAACGCCGACATGGGCGAGAGCTTCGGCGCGTGGACCATGGGCGACGACACGGCGCTGATGCCGTGGGTCACGTCGGCCAACGTCGCCTGCGGCTTCCACGCGGGCGACCCGGGCACCATCGCCACGACGGTCGCCCTGGCGATGAAGCACAACGTGGCCATCGGCCCGCATCCCGGCTTTGCGGACCTGCAGGGCTTCGGGCGGCGTACCCTGCAGGTCACCGAGGAGCAGGTCTACCAGATGACGCTCTATCAGGCCGGCGCCGTGAGGGCGTTCGCCGAGGCGGCCGGCGGCCGCCTGCATCACCTGAAGGCGCACGGTGCCCTCTACAACATGGCAGCCCGCGACGAGGCCCTGTCGCGTGGGCTGGCCCGTGCGGTCAAGGCGCTGGGTGACGGCGTGCAGATGTACGTGCTGGCGGGCAGCATCATGGAGACCGTGGCCCGCGACGCCGGGCTGAGCGTGCGCTGCGAGGTGTTCGCCGACCGGCGCTACATGCCTGACGGCACCCTCGCGCCACGCACCCGCGCGGACGCGCTGATCACCGACCAAGCCGAGTCGGTGGCCCAGGTGCTGCGCATGGTCTGCGACGGACGACTGGTGGCGGTCGACGGCACGGCGGTGAAGGTTCAGGCCGACACCGTGTGCATCCACGGCGACAAGCCCACGGCGGTGCCCTTCGTGCAGGCGCTGCGCCAGGCGCTCGCGTCGGTGTCGGTGGCGGTGGCGCCCGCCTGACGCGGCAGCCCGGGCGATCGCGCCGGCGGTCGAGGTCAGTGCCGCAGCGCGCGGAACTTGTCGTCGACCGGCGAGGATTGATCGGTACAGACCTCGACGCCGGCGCGGGACAGGTGCGCGAGCAGGTCCTGCATCGCCGCGCTGGCCTGCGCCAGCGGCACCTTGCGCGAGATCTCGGCGAATTGCGCACGATTCGCAACGCTCGTGAGATCGACGTCGTAGGGCGCATGCGCCGCGCGGTAGGCCCGAACCCGCATCGGTCCGAGCGCGCGCACGTCGGGTGGCAACGGCCAGATCCCGACGGCTTCGCGCAGGTAACGGGCCTGCGCCGCGCTCAGCGCGCGGGCCACGGGCACCCTGCCGGCGACCAGGTCGGTCGTGCTCGCCGCGTCCACGCTGCGGGTGATCGACACGGCGCCCGCCGTGCTCGTGCCGTAGACGTCGATTTCGCACTTGCCTTCGGCGGGCGGCAGGGCCCCAGGGGCGACGCGCCCGCAATCCTGGTCGCCCACCTTCAGCGTCAGGTCGGCGCTGCCCTGCGGCGCCACGCGAAGCCGCAGGCGCAGCCCTCGTGCGAACAGCGTCAGCCCGGCATCGTCGAACAGCCAGACCTCGATCGGCGGGCCCTTGGGTTGCAGATCGAGCGCCTGGACGATGCGCTCGGGGGGTCCGCACAGCGCGACCTGGATTTCCGCCCGCATGCCGTTCGCGTCGCGCGAAGGGCCCGGTGCGGCGGATGCGGCGGATGCGGGGAACCCCGCCCCGGTGAGGCCGGTTGCAAGCAGGACTGCGGCGGTCGCGTGACGCAAGCAACGAATCATCGCGGAATCGTGCCACACGCCGGCACGCCACTTCGACGTGTGGGCACCGGCGCGCAGTCGAAACACCAAC
>CAYGZN010000602.1:0-2099 GCA_964354355.1 uncultured Burkholderiaceae bacterium
GGTCGCCGCCCAGCAGCTGGCGCGCCTGCAGGCTCAGCGCCGACTTCATCCGGTCGACGAAGAAGCCCACGCTGGAGATCGCCGCGATCGCCACCACCAGCGCCGCCGCAAGCAGCCGCAGTTCGCCCGCGCGCCAGTCGCGAAGCGTCAGGGTCCACGAAAAGCGCATCGGGTTCATCGTCGTCCGGTCTGCGTGTTCGATTGCGAAGCCAGTGCGCCGTCGGCGATGGCCGCCCGGATGTCGGACACGGGCGGCACCACGCCGACGCCCCCGAAGCTCGCGCAGAAGGCATCGCCGGTCACCGCGCACTGCACCGCGTCGAAGTCGCAGAAAATGCCGATCGTCGGTCGTCCCAGCGCGGCACCGAGGTGCGTCAGGCCGGTGTCCAGTCCGACCACGCCGCTCGCGCCCGCAAGCAGCCGGGCCGCATCGGCAACGCCCAGGAACGGCGGGACCAGCGAGCGCGCACCCGTTGTCGGTCCTGCATCGCCATGCCTGACAAGTGTTTCGAGACCGTGCACCGGCGCGGCGTCGTGCAGTGGCGCAGCGTCATCCAGTGGCGCGGTGTCGTGCACCGGCCCCGCGTCGTGCACCGGTGCGCACGCGGCGGCCAGCCGGCGCACGCGGGCCAGTTCGTCGGGGTTGCCCCACAGCCACACCAGGCCGGCGCCCCGGGTCATCAGGTCGTGGCCGATCTCGATCCAGTGCGACTCGGGCCACAGCTTCTGCGCGCGGCGGGCGCCGGGAATCATCACGACGTAGTCGCCGCCGGCGGCCGGCAGCACTCCGTCGCCCCGTGCGTCGCCCGGCGCGTCGCCCGGCCCGTCGCCCCGCGCGTCGCCCGGCTCGCCGCCAAGCCCACCGTCCGGTCCGACTCGCAGCCAGTCGGCCGCGAGCGGCGCCACGCGCAGGCCGAACTCCGGCGGCCCTTCCACGCGGTAGCCGAGCGCAGCGGCCGCCACGAGCCGGTTGCGGGCCACGACGTGCCGGTCCCATGGCACTGTCGCCCTGACGTCGTACGCCAGCGACGCCAGCGGCTCGCGCGCCGACGACCAGGACAGCCCGGCGCGGCGGCGCGCCCGGGCCATGCGGGCGACCACCGCGCTCTTGATCAGGCCCTGGCAGTCGATGACCCAGTCGTAGGTCGTCGCGCGCAGCCGGTCGCGGAACGCGCGCATCGCCTCGCGTGTCGCGGGCTCGCCCAGGTGTCTTCGCCAGCGCCGCCAGGACAGCGGGATCACCTGCGAGACCGCCGGGTTCAGCGCCGGGATCGCCTGGAAGGCCGCCTCGCAGACCCAGTCGACGACAGCGTCCGGAACGTTGCGCCGGATGTCCGCGACCAGCGGCTGCGCGTGCACGATGTCGCCCATCGACGACATCTTGACCACCAGCACCTTCACGCCGCGCCGGTCACGCGCCGCGGGCGCGCCGGCGCTCGGCCACCAGCGCGGGGTTCATGCTCGGATCGTTGTACATCTTGAACTGCCGATAGATCTTGAAGTAGCCACTGCCCGCGACCACCTCGTCGAGCAGGCGGTCGTAGCACGCCGCCAGGTCTGTCCGTTGCACAACGAGCTGGTCGAGCTTGGCGCGCGCGCCCTGGCGGTGCGCGTCGTCGACGTCGGTCCGCGTCGCCTGCAGGCCCATGTGGTGGATCTTCAGGCTCAGGATCGACAGGCGATCGATCATCGCACCGGCCGTCTCGCTCGAGAGCCGCGCCGCCGGACTTTGCGGCAGGCCCGCCGTCAGACGCAGCAGCGCGTCGTCGATGCGCTCCATCGCGTCGTTGCGCTGCTGGTTGAAGCGGTCGATGTGCCGCTTGTTGCCGGCGATCTCGGCGTCGGCGGCCTGTGTGCGCCGGGCCAGGTCTTCTTCGTCCCACAGCGAGCCGTTGAAGCGGTGGTTCGTCAGGACCCAGCCCCAGGCGTCGCAGCCGGGCGCATCGGCGGGCACGAGGTCGCGGGCCTGTGACGCGTCGCGTGGCCAATTCGGGCGCTGCAGGCACGCGTCGTGAAAGCGGGTGACGGCCGCGGATCGGTAGGCATCCAGCATGGGTGCGTAGGATACCCGTTCGAGGCAGCCGCGTTCGTCGCGGCCC
>CAYGZN010000603.1:0-2086 GCA_964354355.1 uncultured Burkholderiaceae bacterium
GCCGCGACGTGACGCCCGAGGCGACGCGGGCGGTGGCCGACAAGGAGATGCCGGGCTTCGGCGAGCAGATGCGCCAGATCAGCCTGAACTTCGTGCCGACCGCGATCCTGTCGCGGCAGGTGGCCGTGATCCGCGGCAGCGCGCTGATCATCAACCTGCCCGGCCAGCCCAAGTCGATCCGCGAGACGCTCGAAGGCGTCAGGGAGGCCGACGGTCGCGCCCGGGTGCACGGCATCTTCGCGGCCGTGCCCTACTGCCTGGACCTGATCGGCGCGCCGTACGTCGAGACGAACGAGGCGGTCTGCAAGGCGTTCCGGCCCAAGTCGGCGATCCGGCCGAAGACCTGAAGAATCGCCCGCGACGGCGCGCGGTGCTACGCGCCGCTACCTGCGTCGACAGTCGATCACGCCCGACACGTCGCGCACGCTGGCCAGCGTGCGCATCAGCTGCGGCACGCTGGGCACCTCGACGGTGAACTGCATCTGCGCGACGCCGTCACGGCTGAGCGTCTGAACCGCGGTCACGTTGATCCGGTCGCGCGCAAAGACCTCGGACACGTCGCGCAGCAGCCCCTGCCGATCGCGCGCGCGCAGGGCCACGTCGACCGCGTAGGCACGCGGCGTGCCCGTGCGCGATTCCCAGTCGCCCCACGTCGTCTCGAGGACCCGTTCCGGCGCGCGGCGGGCCATTTCCGCGAAGCTCGCGCACTGCGCGCGGTGCACCGACACGCCGCGCCCGCGGGTCACGAACCCGACGATCGGATCCGGTGGCGCCGGCCGGCAGCACCGGGCCAGCTGGGTCATCAGGAAGTCCACGCCGACGACCAGCACACCCGCACCCGAGGGGGCGCCGCCCTTGCCGACGCGCGACGGCCGCACGAACGGGGCCGAATCCTGCGACGCCTGTCCGTATTGCGACGCGTGGCCCGGATGCGCCGCGTGCCCCGGGTGCGCGGCCTGTGCCGAATCCGTCCCGGGCCCCGCCGGCGCAACACGCACCGCCTCCTCGAGCATCCGCGGCCCGACCTCGTCCTTGGCCACCGCAACGAACAGGTCCTCGGGCTTGTCGAAGCGCAGGCGCCGTGCCAGCTCGTCGAACGCCAGCGCCGTGCGCCCCTCGCGCTGCAGCATCCGCTCGACCTTGTCGCGGCCGGCGGCCACCTCGCGGGCCAGCTCCAGCGCGTTGAACCACTGGCGGACCTTGGTCCGCGCGCGCTGGCTGCGCAGGTAGCCACCCTGCGGATTGAGCCAGTCGCGCGACGGGCCCTCCGAGCCGCTGCCGACGCGCGCCGCCACGACCTCGACGGTCTGGCCGGTGCGCAGCGACGTGTTCAGCGGCACCATGTGGCCGTCGACGCGGGCGCCGCGGCAGCGGTGGCCGAGCTCGGTGTGCACGTGATAGGCGAAGTCCACGGGGGTCGCGCCGGCCGGCAACTCCACGACGCGGGCCTGCGGCGTCAGCACGTAGATCCGTTCGGTTTCGCCGTCCGGTCCGGCGCCCGGGGCGGGCAGGCGCGCGCCCAGCGTCTGGCCCAGTTCTTGCTGCCACGCCAGCAACTGACGCACCCAGGTGATCCGCTCGTCGTCGGCAGCCTTGGCCTGCGCGGCACTCATCGCACCGGCGGTCCGGGCGCCCTTGCCCGAGCCCGGCAGCCCCGTCGACACCTCCTTGTACCGCCAGTGCGAGGCCACGCCGAACTCGGCCGCGCGGTGCATCGCCCGCGTGCGGATCTGGATCTCGAGCGGGCGTCCGTCGTCGGCCGTCACGACCGTGTGCAGCGACTGATAGCCGTTGGGCTTGGGCCGGGAAATGTAGTCGTCGAACTCGCGCGGCACCGGCGGCCACATCTCGTGCACGATGCCCAGCACCGTGTAGCACTGGCGCGTGTCGTCGACGATCACGCGAAACGCCCGCAGGTCCTGCACCTCCGCGAAGGTGAGCCCCTTGGTGCGCATCTTGCTGCAGATGCTGTGGATGTGCTTGGGCCGCCCGCTGACCTCGGCCTCGATGCCCTGCGCCACCAGTTCCGCCCGCAGCCGCTGGACCGCGTCGCGCACGAACTGCTCGCGCTCGACGCGCCGCTCCT
>CAYGZN010000604.1:0-2085 GCA_964354355.1 uncultured Burkholderiaceae bacterium
TCCCGCTGGTCGCCGACGGCGGCATCCGCTACTCCGGCGACATCGCCAAGGCGCTGGCCGCGGGGGCCTACTGCGTGATGATGGGCTCGATGCTGGCCGGCACCGAGGAAGCGCCCGGCGAGGTGATCCTCTACCAGGGCCGCTCCTACAAGAGCTACCGCGGCATGGGTTCGCTGGGCGCGATGCACGAAGGCGCGGCCGACCGCTATTTCCAGGACGCCTCGGCCAACATCGACAAGCTGGTGCCCGAAGGCATCGAGGGGCGCGTGCCTTACAAGGGCTCGGTGCTGGCGATCCTGTACCAGCTGTGCGGTGGCATCCAGGCCAGCATGGGCTACTGCGGCTGTGTGTCGGTCGACGAGATGCGCAGCCGGCCCAGCTTCGTCGAGATCACAAGCGCCGGCATGCGCGAGTCCCACGTCCACGACGTCCAGATCACCAAAGAAGCGCCGAACTACCAAGTCGAGTGAACCATCACAAGATCCTCATCCTGGACTTCGGCTCCCAGGTCACCCAGCTGATCGCACGCCGGGTCCGCGAGCTGAACGTCTACTGCGAGATCCACCCGTGCGACGTGCCGGGCGAGTTCGTGCGCGCATTCGACCCCAAGGGCGTGATCCTGTCCGGCAGTCACGCGTCGACCTACGAAGACGCGTCGCTGGCTGCGCCCGACGAAGTCTTCCGGCTCGGCGTGCCGGTGCTGGGCATCTGCTACGGCATGCAGACGATGGCCGCCCAGCTCGGCGGCAAGGTCGAGTACTCCGAGCACCGCGAGTTCGGCTACGCGCAGGTCCGTGCCCGCGGGCACACCCGCCTGCTCGAGGGCATCGAGGACCGGCGCGGTCCCGAGGGCCACGGCCTGCTCGACGTGTGGATGAGCCACGGCGACAAGGTCACCGCAATGCCCCCGGGGTTCAAGCTGATGGCCTCGACGGACAGCTGCCCGGTGGCGGGGATGGCCGACGAGGACCGCTGCTTCTACGGCGTGCAGTTCCACCCCGAGGTCACGCACACCCGCCAGGGCAGGGCGATCCTGCGCCGCTTCGTGCTCGACGTCTGCGCGGCGCGCCCCGACTGGACGATGCCAAACTTCGTCGACGAGGCGGTTGATCGGATCCGTGCGCAGGTCGGCGCCGACCAGGTCATCCTGGGCCTGTCCGGGGGCGTCGATTCGTCGGTTGCCGCCGCGCTGATCCACCGCGCGATCGGCACGCAGCTGACCTGTGTGTTCGTCGACCACGGCCTGCTGCGCCTGAACGAAGCCGAGCAGGTGATGTCCACCTTTGCGCGCAACCTCGGCGTCAAGGTGATCCACGTCGATGCGACCGACGACTTCATGGGCAGGCTGGCCGGGGTGGCCGACCCCGAGGCCAAACGCAAGGTCATCGGCGCCGAGTTCGTCGAGGTGTTCCAGCGCGAAGCGGGCCGGGTGCAGGGCGCCCGCTGGCTGGCGCAGGGAACCATCTATCCCGACGTGATCGAGTCCGCAGGCGGCAAGACCAAGAAGGCCACGACGATCAAGTCGCACCACAACGTCGGCGGCCTGCCCGAGACGCTGCACCTCAAGCTGCTCGAGCCCCTGCGCGAGTTGTTCAAGGACGAGGTCCGCGAGCTCGGTGTCGCGCTCGGGCTGCCGCGAGAAATGGTCTACCGGCACCCGTTTCCGGGTCCCGGACTGGGCGTGCGCATCCTCGGCGAAGTCCGCCGCGATTACGCCGACCTGCTGCGGCGCGCCGATGCGATCTTCATCGAGGAGCTGCGCTCGACGATCGCCAGCCAGCGCGACCTGGCGGGCGGACTCGTCGGCGCGGACGACGTCGGCCGCAGCTGGTACGACCTGACCTCGCAGGCCTTCGCCGTGTTCCTGCCGGTGCGCTCGGTCGGGGTGATGGGCGACGGGCGGACCTACGAGCACGTGGCGGCGCTGCGCGCCGTGCAGACGCAGGACTTCATGACGGCGCATTGGGCACACCTGCCGCATGAGTTGCTCGGACGCGTGTCGAGCCGGATCATCAACGAAGTCCGCGGCATCAACCGGGTCGTCTACGATGTGTCGGGGAAGCCACCGGCGACGATCGAGTGGGA
>CAYGZN010000605.1:0-2079 GCA_964354355.1 uncultured Burkholderiaceae bacterium
CATGCACTGCGTCAACGTGATGACCGGCGCGCTGGCCCCCGGCAAGGACAAGGGCGCGACGATCCTGGTCGGCGGCAAGCGCACGCTCAAGATCGGCGACCTGATGGGCACGGTGGTCGTGCCCTTCATGAAGCTCGAGACCGACGAGGACCGCCAGGCATTGGTCGATCTGGGCCAGCGGATCGTCGAGTTCTTCGCCGACAACGCGCTCGAGCACGAGCGCACCGGCGAGATGATCGAGCGCATCGGCCTGGTCAACTTCCTGGAGGGCATCGACGTCGAGGTCGACGCCAACATGGTCGCCCACCCGCGGACCAATCCCTATGTCCGCACAGACGGCTGGGACGAGGAAGTCGCCAAGGTCCAGGCGGCCAAGCGCGCGGCCTGAGCCGCACGCACCACGAACCATCGACGAAGGAGCAACGGATGGCTCAGACGGCCCAGGCGACGCCGCGGCGCGCGAAGGAAACCGGCGTCCCGGACAACCGCCCGTTCATGCACCCGACACTGCTGCGCAACTACGGCAACTGGAAGCGTCACGACCGGCCCCGCCCGGGCGTGCTGCACCACGTGTCGCATTCGGGCGAGGAGGTCTGGTCGGTGCGTGCGGGCACCCAGCGGCAGATGGACGTCTACACGATCCGCACGCTGTGCGACATCGCCGACCAGTATGCCGACGGGCACGTTCGCTTCACGATCCGCTCGAACATCGAGTTCATGGTCGCCGACGAGGCCAAGGTGGCGCCGCTGGTCCAGGCGCTCGAGAAGAGTGGGTTCCCGGTCGGCGGCACCGGCAACTCGGTGTCGATGATCGCGCACACGCAGGGCTGGCTGCACTGCGACATCCCGGGCACCGACGCCTCGGGCGTGGTCAAGGCGCTGATGGACGACCTGTACGAGGAGTTCAAGCGCGAGCAGATGCCCAACCGCGTGCACCTGTCGACGTCGTGCTGCGAGATCAACTGCGGCGGGCAGGCGGACATCGCGATCATCGTGCAGCACACCAAGCCGCCGAAGATCAACCACGACCTGGTCGCCAACGTGTGCGAGCGCCCCGCGGTGGTTGCCCGCTGCCCGGTCGCCGCGATCCGGCCGGCGCTGGTCAACGGCAAGCCCTCGCTCGAAATCGACGAGAAGAAGTGCATGTGCTGCGGCGCCTGCTACCCGCCGTGCCCGCCGATGCAGATCAACGACCCCGAGCACTCCAAGCTCGCCATCTGGGTCGGCGGCAAGAACTCCAATGCCCGCGGCAAGCCCACCTTCATGAAGATGGTCGCCAGCGGCCTGCCGAACAACCCGCCGCGCTGGCCCGAGGTCAACGAGGTCGTCAAGAAGATCCTGGCGACCTACAAGGCCGACGCCCGGTCGTGGGAGCGCATGGCCGACTGGATCGACCGCATCGGCTGGCCGCGCTTCTTCGAGAAGACCGGACTGCCGTTCACCAAGTACCTGATCGACGACTGGCGCGGCTCGCGGGCGACGCTGAACGCGTCGACGCACATCCGCTTCTGAGCGAAACCACGCAATGAACTTCGCGATCCTGGTCAACGAGGGGCCGTACCAGCACCAGTGTTCGGACACCGCCTACCTGTTCTGCCGGGCCGCCATCGCGCGGGGCCACCGGGTCAGCCGCGTGTTCTTCTACCACGACGGGGTGAACAACGCGACCCGGCTGACCGAGCCCCCGCAGGACGACCGCAACGTCGTGGCCCGCTGGTCGGCGCTGGCGGGCGAGGCCGGCGTCGACCTGGTGGTCTGCGTCGCCGCTGCGCTGCGTCGCGGCATCAAGGAGGAGCTGCTGGCGCCGGGCTTTCGCATCTCGGGGCTCGGGCAGCTGGTCGAGTCCGGCATCGAGGCCGACCGGCTCGTGACGTTCGGCGACTGAGGGGGCGGCGGTGTCGGCAGTCAAGAAGTTCATGTTCGTCAACCGCAAGGCGCCGCACGGCACGGTCTACGCGCTCGAGTCGCTCGAGGTGGTGCTGATCTCGGCGGCCTTCGAGCAGGACGTCTCGCTCGTCTTCGTTGACGACGGCGTCTACCAGCTGAAGAAGGGTCAGCAGACCAAAGGGATCGAGACCA
>CAYGZN010000606.1:0-2079 GCA_964354355.1 uncultured Burkholderiaceae bacterium
GGGGCCGGTCGGGCCGACGTCACCGCCGGCGCCGTCGCGGCCGACTCGGTGCGCGACTGCCCGCCGTCCACCGACTCACGCGCCGTGCGCAGTTCGGGCGGATCCAGCAGGAACGTGTACTCGCGAACGAACTTGCCGTTCGCCCAGTTCAGCTCGACCAGCAGGTCGACGAACGGCTCGTTGACGGGCTGGTTCGATGTGATGCGAACGAAGTACCGGCCCCCGCGCTGCTCCACCGCGAAGCGCAGATTGGACAGCGCCGGGTTGTACTCGAGTCCGGCCTGGCGGAATGCGTCGGCCGAGGCGAGCCGCGCACTGAGCGACTGCGCCTCCTCCCTCGTCAACGACGTGACTTCGACCTCGGCACGCAGCGGCTGCCCGAGCGCGGACTGAACGGTGAGTCGACCGAGTCCCGCCGCGTCGACGTTGGCCGACAGCGAGGCCAACGCCAGCATCACGGCCGAGGCCACTTTGCGGGGGGAAAAGGGGTGTGTTTGATTCAAGTCGTTGCCGGTGGTCCGTGATGACACGGTGTTCCCCCCACTGTTTCTCAGTAATTTCGAGCGTAACATCAGTGACTTAAGCGTGCAAGCTCAGACAAAGTCAAGGTTCAGCGTTCGATCAGGATCCGCAACATCCGGCGCAGCGGCTCGGCCGCCCCCCAGAGAAGCTGATCGCCGACCGTGAACGCACTCAGGTATTCGGGGCCCATGGCCAGCCTGCGGACCCGACCGACCGGGATGTTCATCGTGCCGGTCACGGCCGTCGGCGTCAGCTCGCGCAGGGTGTCCTCGCGCGTGTTGGGAACCCAGCGCACCCACGGGTTGTCCCCCGCGATCAGTGCCTCGACATCGGCCAGCGGCACGTCCCGCCGCAGCTTGATCGTCAGCGCCTGGCTGTGGCAGCGCATCGCGCCGATCCGCACGCAGATGCCCTCGACCGCGACCGACCCGGGCTGGCCCATCGGCGGCAGCCCGAGGATCTTGTTGAGCTCGGCCCCGCCCTTCCACTCCTCTCGCGACACGCCGTTCCCGAGGTCCTTGTCGATCCACGGAATCAGGCTGCCGGCCAGCGGCACGCCGAAGTTCTCGACCGGGAACGAGCCGCTGCGCATGGTCTGCGCGACCCGCGCGTCGATGTCCAGGATCGCCGACGCGGGTTCGGCCAGCAGCGTGTCGACCGAGCCGTGCAGCGCGCCCATCTGCTGGAGCAGCTCGCGCATGTTCTGCGCGCCGGCGCCCGAGGCGGCCTGGTAGGTCATTGCGGTGATCCACTCGACCAGGCCGGCACGCAGCAGTCCGTTGACGGCCATCATCATCAGGCTGACCGTGCAGTTGCCCCCGACGAAGTTGCGCACGCCGCGGGCCAGCCCGTCCTTAACCACCGGCAGGTTGACCGGATCGAGCACGAGGACCGTGTCGTCGGTCATGCGCAGCGTGGACGCCGCATCGATCCAATAGCCGTTCCAGCCGGCCGCGCGCAGCCGCGGATAGACGTCCGACGTGTAGTCGCCGCCCTGGCAGGTCAGCACCGCATCCATCTTGCGCAGCGCGCCGATGTCGTCTGCCTGCAACAGTTTGCCGGTGCCCAGCGGGGTCGCGCCGCCCACGTTGGACGTGCTGAAGAACTCCGGCTCGATCAGCGCGAAGTCGTTCTCCTCGCGCATGCGCTGCATCAGCACGGAACCCACCATCCCGCGCCACCCGACGATTCCGACCTTCATCATTGCCTCATCAGTCCTTCAGAGCGCGGCAAGCACCGCATCCCCCATTGCCGCCGTGCCGACCTGCCTGCAGCCCGGCTCCGTAATATCAGCCGTCCTGAATCCCTGCGCAAGCACCTTACGGACGGCCGCCTCGACCCGCCGGGCGGCCGCTTCCTGGCCCAGCGAATAGCGCAGCATCATGGCGCCCGACAGGATCGTGGCCAGCGGGTTGGCCACGCCCTGCCCCGCGATGTCGGGCGCAGAGCCGTGGATCGGCTCGTAGAGCCCGAATCCCCTGGCATTGAGCGACGCCGACGGCAGCATGCCGATCGAGCCCGCCAGCATCGACGCCTCGTCGGACAGGATGTCGCCGA
>CAYGZN010000607.1:0-2077 GCA_964354355.1 uncultured Burkholderiaceae bacterium
CGTCCTGGTCGTCCCACTCCAGCGCAGCCGGAATCCCCTGCTCGACCACGAAGACCGCCTGCCGCACGCGCGCGGCGTCGTCGCCCAACGCAACCCAGTCCCCCGTTCGGATGTCGATGTCCCGCGATGCACCGTCGCGGGGGGTCACGAACCCGGCACCCCCACCGCCACGTCCGGCTTGAAGGAGAACGGATCGCTGGGATTGCGCAGTTGTGCGATGTCCTGCAGCCGCAGCTCGATCGAGGCCATCATCTTCGGGTGCGTGACGACGTAGAAGCGCTGCGCACGGATCGCCTCGAACGTGATCCGTGCGACGTCGGCCGCACCGAGCTTGCCCGAGGCGACCGCCTTGTCCATCTGCGCCTTGGCGGCCCGTTGAGCGTCGGTCGGCCCGGCCGCGTTGGCCAGTGGAGCCGGCCGGTTGCGCTCGGACGCGGAGATGCCGGTCGGCACGAAGGCCGGGCACAGCACCGACACCCCGATCGGGGACCCCTTCAGGCGCAGGTCGTGGTACAGCGTCTCGGACATGGCCACCACGGCCTGCTTGCTGGCGTTGTAGAGACCCATCATCGGCGGCGACACCAGCCCGGCCACCGATGCGGTGTTCACGATGTGCGCCGGCCCGCCCTGCGCCAGCATGATCGGCGTGAACACGCGGATGCCGTGCGCCACGCCCATCAGGTTGACGCCGACCAGCCACTCCCAGTCGGCCGCGGTGTTCTCCCAGATCAGCCCCCCGGCAGCGACCCCGGCGTTGTTGAAAAGCAGGTGCACGCCGCCGAA
Organism: uncultured Burkholderiaceae bacterium; assembly: GCA_964354355.1. Classification (GTDB taxonomy): domain Bacteria; phylum Pseudomonadota; class Gammaproteobacteria; order Burkholderiales; family Burkholderiaceae_E; genus CAYGZN01. Next base: position 784 of record CAYGZN010000607.1, read on the forward strand.
TGCCTGCATCGTGCGATCGGCCAGCCGCTCGACGTCCGCGGCCTTCGACACGTCCACGCGCTCGCCGAACACGCTCGCCCCCTGCGCCTGCAACTCGGCGACGGTGGCCGCCAGCGCGTCGGCCTGCACGTCGGCCAGTGCGAGTTTCATGCCCAGCGCCGCGCCGGTGCGCGCGAATTCGCGGCCGAAGCCGCTGCCCGCGCCGGTGATCACGGCGACCTTGCCTGCGAAGTCCTGCATCGCGCGCTCAGGCGTCGCAGCCGGGATTGCGACGCTCGAGCTTGCGCATCAGCGCCGCCCAGGTCGCGTCGGCACTCAACGCGGAGCGCTGCACGCTGACCGCCTGTCGCACGCCGTCCAGCACGGCCGGCGGCACGCTGATCACCGGGCCCCCGCTCAGAGCGCCGATCTGGATCTGGCAGGCCGACTCGAGCGCGTACATGCTCAGGAACGCTTCGGCCACGCTCGGGGCGGCCGTCAGCAGCCCGTGGTTGCGCAGGATCAGGCAGCGCGACGTGCCCAGGTCGCGCTGCAGCCTCGGCTTCTCGTCGTCGCGTACGGCGATGCCCTCGTAGTCGTGGTAGGACAGCGAGGTCAGCACCACCGAAGCCTGCTGCGAGATCGGCAGCAGGCCGTGCTGCTGCGCGGACACCGCCACGCCGGCACGCGTGTGGGTGTGCAGCACGCAGACCACGTCGTCGCGCACCGCGTGGATCGCGCTGTGGATCACGAAGCCGGCCGGGTTCACCGGGTACGGCGTGGGCAGCAGCGGCCTGCAGTCCATGTCGACCTTGACCAGCGACGAGGCCGTGATCTCGTCGAACATCAGGCCGTACGGGTTGATCAGGAAGTGGTGCTCAGGACCGGGCAGGCGTGCCGACACGTGGGTGTAGACCAGGTCGTCCCAGCCGTGCAGCGCGATCAGCCGGTAGCAGGCGGCCAGGTCGACCCGCAGCTGCCACTCCTGCTCGGAGACCTGGGACCGGACCGAAGCCTGGGGCGCGTTCATGGCGAACTCCTTGTGGATGGATTCAGGCGGCACGCTGTCGGGGCGCAAAGACGCGTGCCAGCGTCTCGGGAAACCGCCGGACTTCGGCGCCGGCCAGCGCCCCCTGCTCGCGCAGCAACGCGTGCACGGCCGGCAGGTGGTAGTGCGGCACCGCCGGATACAGGTGGTGCTCGATGTGATAGTTGACGTGGTGGGGAAAGAAGAACTGGTGCACCAGCCAGCCCATCGGCCCCGGGCCAGGCAGGTTGGTGCGCGCCGCGTGCAGCGGCGAGTCGTACCCCGAGG
>CAYGZN010000608.1:0-2073 GCA_964354355.1 uncultured Burkholderiaceae bacterium
GATGAAATCCCTCGTTGCGCAGGAAACCGAGCGCGTCGGCGCGTCGGCCCCGGTGGCGTTCGAGGTGGCCTTCGCGGACGGCTCGGGCTACCGCAACCGCGAGGGCGCGCCCGCGTTCACCATTCGATTCCGCAACCGTGCCGTCGAGTGGGGCATCGTCGCGTTCGGCCACATCGGCATGCTCGACGGCTACTTCGCCGGCGACATCGACATCGACGGCGATCTGGGCGCGGCGTTTCGGGCCGGCCTGAGCGGCGACTTCGCCGACGCCAACCCGCTGGTGACCGAACGCAACCGCTGGCACGAGCTGCGCCACGGCAACGTCACCCGCGAGCGGGCCAAGGCCAATGCGCGGGCCCACTACGGGCTGGGCACCGACTTCTATCGCCTTTGGCTCGACGACCCGCTGATGATGTACACCTGCGCCTACTGGGCCGAGGGCACGCGCACGCTCGAGCAGGCCCAGCGCAACAAGGTCGAGCACGTCTGCCGCAAGGTGCGCCTGGCGCCCGGCGAGTCGGTGGTCGACATCGGCTGCGGCTTCGGGGGCTTCATGTTCCACGCGGCGCAGCAGCACGCGGTGAACGTCACCGGCGTGAACACCACGACCGAGCAGGTGACGTGGCTGGCGCAGGAGATCGACCGGCGCAGCCTCGCCGGGCCGCTGAAAGTCGTCGAAGGCGATTTCAGGGACGCCTTCGCGCAGTTCGACAAGGTGGTTTCGATCGGGGTGCTCGAGCACGCCGGACGCGACCAGCTGGCCGAGGTGGTGCGCGCTCACGCCGACTTCCTGAAGCCGGGCGGGCTCGGCATGCTGCACTTCATCGGCCACGTCGGCCGGCGCGAGACCGAGTTCTTCATCCGCGAGCACGTGTTCCCGGGCGGCTGGATCCCGAGCCTGGCCGACGTGGTCGTCGCGATGGAGGACAGCGGGCTGGAGGTCGTCGACATCGAGAACCTGCGCCGGCACTACGCGCCCACGCTGGACGCCTGGACCGAGCGCTTCGAACGGAACTGGCCGGCGATCCACGCGCTCGACCCGGCGCGCTTCGACGAGCGCTTCCGGCGGATCTGGCGGGCCTACCTGATCGGCTGCGCCGAGATGTTCCGGTCGACCGCGCAGCGCACGCACCTGTTCCAGATCGTCTTCAGCAAGGGCAACGTCACCCCGCAGTCGTACCCGATGGGGCGCGCGTTCCTGTACCGCGAAGACGGCCACGGCGGCGGCGCGCCGCCGGCTTCGTGAGCGGGCCGGGGCCGGACCCCGAGACGGCCGCCGTGGGCGGCACGGCGGGGGGCGCAGCGCGCAGCTCACCGGCCGGCTTCGTGCAGCGGCGCGACCGGCTCGCCGCGGCGCTGCGCGAGCAGTCCGCGCACGGGGCCGGCCCGGGCCGCGTCGGACTGGCCAAGGACACCTCGAACCTGTTTCGCGACCGCAGCCGGCGCGGCAAGCGGCTGCTCGACGTGCGCGACTTCGATCACGTGCTGACGGTCGACGCCGCGGGCGGCTGGGTCGAGGCCGAGGGCATGGCGCGCTACGAGACGCTGGTCAACACGACGCTGCTGGCCGGGCAGATGCCCGCCGTCGTGCCGCAGCTCAAGACGATCACGCTGGGTGGCGCGGCCGCCGGCGTCGGCATCGAGGCGTCGTCTTTTCGCCACGGACTCGTGCACGAGTCGCTGCTCGAGGCCGAGGTCCTGACCGGCGACGGGCGGATCCTGGTGTGCACGCCCGACAACGAGCACCGCGACCTGTTCCATGGCCTGGCCAATTCCTACGGCACGCTCGGGTACGCGCTGCGGCTGCGCGCGCGCACCGTGCCGGTGCGGCCGTACGTGCAGCTGGCTCACCAGCGTTTCGACAGCGCGCCGGCGTTCTTCGACGCACTGGCCGCGGCCTGCGCCGGCGACGCGGACTTCGTCGACGGCGTCGCGTTCGCGCCGGGCGAGCTGTACCTGAACACCGCCCGCTTCGTGCCGACCGCGCCGTTCGTCAGCGACTACGGCTTCGAGCACATCTACTACCGCTCGATCCGCGAGCGCGAGCTCGACTACCTGTGCGTGTCGGACTTC
>CAYGZN010000609.1:0-2062 GCA_964354355.1 uncultured Burkholderiaceae bacterium
AGCGCCGGCACCGAGGCCGCGATGCAGGCCCGGCGGCCCGGGACCGACCCGCCGTCGATCGGGGCTGCGCCGCACGACCCGGGTCAGGCGGGTGCGCCACCGGCGGCGCTGCCCGGCATCGCCCCGTCGAACTCGGCCCAGCACCAGGCGCGCGTGCTGTTCACGTCGATCTCCGGCAGACCGCATTTCTACGGACAGCTCGCCGGCGAAGAGCTGGGCCTGCTGACCACGCCGCCGCCGCGCGCCGCGCCGCCCACCGAGGCGGAAATGGCCGAGGCCCGGGCCAATCCCAGCCTCGCGCGCGCGCAGCGCTTCTACGAGCTGGGGCTGCGGGTCGAAGGCAACCGGGAGTGGAGCTACGGGCTGCGCGGCCTGAGCGATCGCCAGCTGCTGGCCGCAGCCGAGCTCGCGCGACAGCGCGGGCTTCTCGACCGCGCAGTCAACACCGCCGACCGCACGCGGCAGGAGCACAACTACGACCTGCGCTTCGTCGCGCCGTTCGCCGACAAGCTCAATTCGTCCGCCCGCGAACAGAGCCTGGACCCTGCGTGGGTCTACGGCCTGATCCGCCAGGAATCGCGCTTCGTGATGGACGCCCGCTCGTCGGCCGGCGCCAGCGGACTGATGCAGCTGATGCCGGCCACCGCGCGCTGGGTCGCCCGCAAGATGGGCGTGCGCGACTACTCGCCGGCGCAGATCAACGAACTGGACACCAACCTGCAGTTCGGCACCTTCTACCTCAAGTCGGTGCTCGACGACCTCGAGGGCTCGCCGCTGCTGGCGTCGGCGGCCTACAACGCCGGCCCCGGGCGGCCCAAGTCCTGGCGCAACACGCTGGCCCGGCCGGTCGAAGGCGCGATCTTCGCCGAGATCATCCCGTTCAACGAAACGCGCGGCTACGTGAAGGCGGTGCTGTCCAACGCGACGTACTACTCGGCACTGTTCAGCGGCAAGCCGCAGTCGCTCAAGGCGATGCTGGGCACGGTGCGCCCCGGCGGCGCCGCCACGGGGGACTGAGCCCGTGGCCCACCGGCGCATCCTGGTCGCAGGCGGCTCGGGCTTCATCGGCGGGCACGTCGTCGCACGGCTGTCGGCGCAGAACTGCCGCGTGATCGTGCCGACCCGGCGCCGCGAGCGCGCACGCGGGCTGATCCTGCTGCCCACGGTCGAGGTCGTCGAAGCCGACGTGCACCGCACCGAAGCGCTCGACGCGCTGCTGCCCGGCTGCGACGCGGTGATCAACCTGGTGGGCATCCTGCAGGGCCGCCCGGGCCAGGGCAAGGACCCGTACGGGCCCGACTTCGAGCGGGCCCACGTCGCACTGCCGGCCGCGCTGGTGGCGGCGTGCCGGCGCCACGGCGTGCAACGCCTGGTGCACGTCAGCGCGCTGGGCGTCACCGACGGCGGCAAACACACGCTGCCCTCGCGGTACCTGAGGTCCAAGGCGGGCGGCGAGGAGCACGTCCGCCAGGCCAAGGACCTCGACTGGACGATTCTTCGTCCGTCGGTCGTCTTCGGCCCGGGCGACAGCTTCCTGACCCTGTTCGCGCGGCTGCAGAAGCTTCTGCCGGTGATGCCGCTGGCGAGGGCCGATGCGCGCTTGCAGCCGGTCTACGTCGGCGACGTCGCGCAGGCCGTGGTCAACGTGCTCGACGCGCCGGCCGCACGCCATCGCACGCTTGCGCTGGCCGGACCGCGCGCCTACACGCTGCGCCAGCTCGTCGAGCTGGCCGGCCAGTGGTCCGGGCACCGCCGACCCGTGATCGCACTGCCCGCCGCACTCGGGCGGCTGCAGGCGAGGCTGATGGAGCTGGCTCCCGGCGAACCGCTGATGTCGCGCGACAACCTCGATTCGATGACGATCGACAACGTCAGCGCCCACTCGCCCGACCCGGTCCTGGGCATCGTGCCCGCCGCGCTGGAAACGGTCGGGCCGCTGTACCTCGGTCCGGATCCGTCGCGCTACGGCGAGTGGCGCACACGCGCGCACCGCTGAACGGCGCCACGGCGCGGGCCGCACGTCATGCAGGCTTTCGTCGTCGGTGGGGCGGTCCGCGACGCG
>CAYGZN010000610.1:0-2054 GCA_964354355.1 uncultured Burkholderiaceae bacterium
GGCGCCCACGCCGGCGTCAACGGCGGGCCCGCGGCGCCCGCCGGGAACGCGCCGCCACCCCACACGCGGAGACCCCAGGCATGAGCACGCTTCCACTGGAGCCGATCGAGAAGGCCAGCACCGACGAGCTTCGCGCGCTGCAGCTGCAGCGCCTGCAGTGGTCGCTGCGGCACGCGTACACCAACGTGCCGCACTATCGAAGCAAGTTCGAGGCCGCCGGCGTGCACCCCGACGACCTGAAGTCGCTGGAGGACCTCGCGCGCTTTCCGTTCACCACGAAGTCGGACCTGCGCGACACCTATCCGTTCGGGATGTTCGCGGTGCCGCGCGAGCGGGTGGCCCGGATCCACGCCTCCAGCGGCACGACCGGCAAGCCGACGGTGGTCGGCTACACGCTCAAGGACATCGACACCTGGGCCAACCTCGTGGCGCGCTCGATCCGCGCGGCGGGCGCCCGCCGCGGCGACATCGTGCACGTCAGCTACGGCTACGGGCTGTTCACGGGCGGTCTGGGCGCGCACTACGGCGCCGAGCGGCTGGGGCTGACCGTGGTGCCCTTCGGCGGCGGCCAGACCGAGAAGCAGGTCCAGCTGATCAACGACTTCAGATCGACCATCATCATGGTGACGCCCAGCTACATGCTGGCGATCGCCGACGAGTTCGAGCGCGAGGGGCTCAACCCGATGGAGTCGAGCCTGCGAATCGGGATCTTCGGGGCCGAACCGTGGACCAACGAGATGCGCCGCGAGATCGAGACGCGCATGGGCATCGACGCGGTCGACATCTACGGCCTGTCCGAGGTGATGGGCCCGGGCGTGGCCAACGAGTGCATCGAGACGAAGGACGGTCCGACGATCTGGGAGGACCATTTCTACCCCGAGATCGTGAACCCGGAGACAGGCATGCCCGTGCCGGACGGTGAATTCGGCGAGCTCGTGTTCACGTCGCTGACCAAGGAGGCGCTGCCGATCGTGCGCTATCGCACGCGCGACCTGACCCGGCTATTGCCGGGCACCGCGCGCACGATGCGCCGGATGCAGAAGATCACCGGCCGCTCCGACGACATGATGATCATCCGCGGCGTCAACGTCTTTCCCTCGCAGATCGAGGAGATGATCCTGCAGCGACCGCTGCTGGCCCCGCACTACGTGTGCGAGATCGACAAGGAAGGCCCGCTGGACGCGCTGACCGTGCGCGTCGAGCTCAAGTCCGGCGAGCACACCGACGGGTCGGCCGCGGCCGGCGCGCGCGCGGCGCTGGAGCACGCGATCAAGTCCTACATCGGCGTGAACTGCCGGGTGAGGGTCGAGCCGCCGGGCTCGATCGAACGCTCGCTCGGCAAGGCCAAGCGCGTCGTCGACAAGCGCCCGCGCTGACACTGGAGGCAACACCATGTTTCGAGCGATCTACCTGGAACGGAACGACTCGGCGTTCAGCGCCTCGCTGCGCGACCTCGACGACGGCGACCTCGAGCGCAACGCCCCCGACGGCGACGTCGTCGTGCGTGTCGAGTACTCGACGATCAACTACAAGGACGGGCTGGCGATCACGAACCGCTCGCCGGTCGTGCGCAAGTGGCCGATGGTGCCCGGCATCGACGCCGCCGGCGTCGTGGAGTCGAGCCGGCACGCGGGCTTTCGGGCGGGCGACAAAGTGGTGCTCAACGGCTGGGGCGTCGGCGAGTCGCACTGGGGTGGCCTGGCCGGCAAGGCCCGATTCAAGGGCGACTGGCTGGTGCCGCTGCCAACCGGCCTGACGACCCGCCAGGCCATGGCGATCGGCACCGCCGGCTACACCGCGATGCTGTGCGCGCTGGCCCTGCAGCAGCAGGGCGTGCGCCCCGAGCACGGCGAGGTGCTCGTCACCGGCGCGGCCGGCGGTGTCGGAAGCGTCGCGATCTCGATTCTGGCCGGCTGGGGTTACCGGGTGGTCGCATCGACCGGCCGCGCCGGCGAGGCCGACTACCTGAAGCGGCTTGGCGCAGCCGAGGTCATCGACCGCGCCGCCCTGTCGGGCGCCGGCACCGACGTTCAGGCGCAAGTCAAGACAGCGGC
>CAYGZN010000611.1:0-2050 GCA_964354355.1 uncultured Burkholderiaceae bacterium
CTCGACGTGTCGATCCAGGCGCAGGTGCTGAACCTGTTCATGGACCTGCGCGAGCGGCTCGGGCTGACCTACCTGTTCATCAGCCACGACCTGGGCGTGGTCCGCCACCTGTCCGACCGGGTGGTGATCATGTATCTGGGCCGCGTCGTCGAGATCGGCCCGATCGGCGAGATCTACGACGCGCCGAACCACCCGTACACGCAGGCGCTGCTGGCCGAGATCCCGCGGCTGGACCGGCGCCAGCGCCGCTACGTGCCGGTGCGCGGCGAGATCCCCTCGCCGCTGGCCCCGCCGCCGGGCTGCCACTTCCACCCGCGCTGCCCGCACGCGCTCGAGCGGTGCCGGGCCGAGCAGCCGGCGCTGCGCGAGGTGGCGCCCGGGCGACTGTCCGCGTGCCACCTGAACGACGCGGGCGCACCGTGACGATCGCGCCCTGCGTGCTGCGCACCCCGACCGCCGCGCCGGTCGCGCTGGTGCTCGACTCGCCGCATTCCAGTGGCCACCTGCCGCCGGACTTCGGTCACGCGATCGGCGAGGCGGCGCTGCGCGACGCCGAGGACATGTACGTCGACGAGCTCTACGACGAGGCGCCGGCCTTCGGGGCCGCGCTGCTCGAGGCGGGTTTCGCGCGGACCTATGTCGACGCGAACCGTCACGCGGGCGACGTCGACCTGGAGCTCGTCGAAGGCGACTGGCCGCACGACTACGCCCCCAGCGGCAAGGCCGGCATCGGCAAGGCGGTGATCTGGCGCACGCTGGACGACGGCCGGCCGATCTATGCGCGGCGCCTGAGCGTCGACGAGGTGCGCCACCGCATCGAGCACTACCTGCTGCCGTACCAGCGCACGCTCGCGCAGCTCATCGACGCGACGCGCGCGCGCCACGGCGTCAGCTACCACGTCAACTGCCACTCGATGGCATCGGTGTCCGGCAGGATGGGCGAAGGCGGCGCGGGCCGGGTGCGCGCCGACGTCGTGCTGGGCGACCGCGACGGCACCACCTGCGCGCCGGAGTTCACCGCGCTGGTGCGCGACACGATGACCTCGTTCGGCTACGATGTGCGGGTCAACGACCCGTTCAAGGGGGTCGAGCTGGTCCGCGCGTGGTCGGATCCGCGCGCCGGCCGCCACAGCCTGCAGGTCGAGCTGAACAAGCGGCTGTACATGGACGAGAAGACCCTGCAGCGCAGCGCCGGGTTCGACGCGCTCAAGCGCGACCTGACGCGGCTGCTGGCGGTGCTGGCCGATTTTGCGAAGGACCGGAGCCGATGAGCGGGTGCACATCATGAGCGAGCCGCCGCGCGAGCGAATGTCATGAACGAGCCACCCCGCCAGCCCGCCGCGAGCGCCGGCAGGCCGATCGAGCTGACCGCGCCGGACCTCTCGCGCTGGCGCCCGGGCAACACCGGCGTCGAGTACGTGTGGAGCTTCGACTCGGGGCGCGCGGGGCCGCACGTGATGGTGCAGGCGCTGACCCACGGCAACGAGATCTGCGGGGCCATCGCGCTGGACTGGCTGCTGGCCGAGCCGCTGCGCCCGGCGATCGGTCGCCTGACGCTGGCGTTCGGCAACGTCGCGGCGTTCGCACGCTGGAACCCGGCCGATCCCGACCGCAGCCGATACGTCGACGAGGACTACAACCGCGTGTGGGGCGACGACGCGCTGTTCGGCGCGCGCGACTCGACCGAACTGCGCCGCGCACGCGCGCTGCGCCCGTTCGTCGACGCGGCCGACTACCTGCTCGACATCCACTCGATGCACGAACCGTGCCGGCCGATCATGGTGTGCGGCGCCACGGGCCGCGGCGGCGACAAGAGCGCGGCGCTCGCGCGCCGCCTGGGCGTGCCCGAAGTCCTGCTGATCGACACCGGCCACCCGGCGGGGCTGCGGATGATCGAGCGCGGACCGTTCGGCGACCCGGCCGACGCCCGCACGGCGTTGCTGATCGAGTGCGGCCAGCACTGGGAGAAGCCCGCCGTGGACGTGGCGATGGACACACTGCTGCGGTTCCTCGACTGGAGCGGCGTCGCGCCGCCCGGGTTCGCGGCACG
>CAYGZN010000612.1:0-2050 GCA_964354355.1 uncultured Burkholderiaceae bacterium
TTCAGGTAGTCGCCGGGCTGGAACAGGAGCGTATCGCCGGCCCGCAGCCGCCCGGATTCGACGGATGCGACCGGGCACTCGAACAGCAGGTCGAAGCCGCCGGCGGGATCGGGCGCTGCGATCACGACCTGCCCGCAGGGCTCGCCGCCGTCGGCCGGCGTCACGTCGCTGCCCGGCGCGGGCTCGGGGCCCTCGCCGTGGCCGACGAACATCCGCCGCTTGAGCTTGCCCAGGTACTGGCTGCGCGCGACGATCTCCTGACCCGGATAGCAGCCCTTGCGGAAGCTGACGCCGTCGACCGATTCGAAGTTGAGCATCTGCGGCACGAACTGCTCGTAGGTGCCGGGCACGATGCGCGGCACGCCGGCCAGCACTTCGGTCCGGCGCCAATCGGCCGTGCCGATCGGCTCGGCCACCGCAGTCACCGCCTGCCAGGCGGCCTGCGCCCGCTCGGCCGGCACGACCAGCAGCCATCGGGGAGTCGGCGCGGACGACGCGGACGACGCGCGCGGGGCGCCGGCGGCCGGATTCACCGACGCCCCGGGCGTCCACGGCGGCAGTCCGACCAGGTGATGGCCCGCGACGCTGGCCGCATCGTCGGCGCCGCGCCTGGTCGCATCGTCGGCGCCGGGCCTGGCCGGGTCGGGCAGACCCAGCGCGGCAGCGGCTGCCGAAGCCGCCGATGATCCGGCCAGCCCGAAGCAGGCCACCGTGTCGCTGGCGTCGACGACGCGGGCCTTGAGCCGGAGCACGAACATCGTCAGTCGGCGGCGCAGCGCGTCGGCCAGCGGGCGTGCCAGCAGCAGGTGAATCGCCTCGGCGTCGCGCCAGCTGCGAAACGTCGACAGCAATCGGCCCTTGGGCGAGCAGTACCCGGTCCACCGCGCCTCGCCGGGACCGAGGTGCTCGACGTCGTTGGTCAGCTGGGCGTGCAGGAAGCGGGCTGCGTCGTCGCCCGACGCGCTGAGCATCCCGAAATCGGGCAGCGGGGCGATCCACGAAAACGCCGACCGATCTGCCGGGCTCGGCTGGAACCGGATCGCGGGTCCGTACGCGTCCTGCACGAGCGTGCCGCCCGTGGCATCGGCGAGGCGCTGGACCGCCTCGGGGTTCCAGGTTGCGGGGGGCGCGGTCGCGAGCATGGCGTTCGACGGGGGTCCGAAGGGGGCACTGGGGGGCATCGTATTATAGGAACCCCCGACCCGCGGCTGGCGATGAACCGATTCCTTGCAGTGGTCTTGTTGGCGCTGGTCGCGCTCGCGGGCGCGGCCGGCTGGGCCTATTGGCAATACCGCGAGGCGCCGCTGCCGTTGTCGGCCACCGAGCTGAATGTCGACATCGACAAGGGCGCGTCGGGCGCCGCGGTCGCCGAGTCGCTGGCACGCCAGGGCGTCGCGGTGCGCCCCTGGCTGTTCACCTGGGCACTGCGCGTGCGCGGCGACGGCGCGAAGATCCGGGCCGGCAGCTACCAGATCGCGGCGCCGATCACGCTGGCCACGCTGCTCGATCGGCTGACGCGGGGCGACGTGACGATGCGCGACCTTACGTTCGTGGAAGGCTGGACCTTCCGGCAGTACCGCGCTGCGCTGGGCAAGGCGGGTGAGCTGAAGCCCGATTCGGCGGCCCTGAGCGACCAGGAAATCCTCAAGCGGATCGGCGCGAGCGAGACGCACCCCGAGGGGCTGTTCGCGCCGGATACCTACGCGTTCGTGCGAGGCGTCAGCGACCTGGACATCCTCAAGCGAGCCTACCGGCTGCAGAAGCGACGCCTGGACGAAGCCTGGGCTGCTCGCCGTGAGGGGCTCCCGTACAAGGACCCCTACGAAGTGCTCGTGATGGCGTCGATCATCGAGAAGGAGACCGGTCGGGAGCAGGACCGGACCAAGGTCGCCGCGGTGTTCGTCAACCGGCTCCAGCGCGGCATGATGCTGCAGAGTGACCCGACGACGATCTACGGGCTGGGCGAGACGTTCGACGGGAACCTGCGCAAGCGCGACCTGCAGGCCGACACGCCCTACAACACGTACACCCGCAACGGCCTGACCCCGAC
>CAYGZN010000613.1:0-2046 GCA_964354355.1 uncultured Burkholderiaceae bacterium
ACTTTCCCGACGTCGACCCTGCCGACTGGGCGCTGACCGAGGAGCGCGGCGCGGTCAGCCGGACCGGCCTGCGCTACGCGATCAGAACCTTCGTGCGACGCCCGAATACTGCCCGGGGCGCAGCCCACGCGTGCTAAATTCCGCCCACGCCGCGGCCCGGGAAGGTCGCAGGCATCCAAACGAGGAGAAAACCGACATGATCAAGAGACTGCTGGGCGCCTCGGCGCTCGCGCTGTGTCTGGCCGCAACCGCGGTGCAGGCCGCCTCGCTGAGGTGGGGCGCGCAGAACGACATCCTGACGCTGGATCCGCACTCGCAGAACCACGCGACCACCAACGCGATCCTGATGCACTCGTACGAGGGCCTGACGCGCTACTCGAAGGACTACAAGATCGAGCCCGCGCTGGCCACCAGCTGGCAGCAGATCTCCCCGACCCAGTGGCGCTTCAACCTGCGCAGGAACGTCAAGTTCCACGACGGCTCGCCCTTCACGGCCGACGACGTGCTGTTCTCGTTCGAGCGCATCAAGCAGCCTCAGGGCACGATGCAGATCTACGTGACCGGCATCAAGGAGATCAAGAAGGTCGACGACTACACCGTCGACGTCTTCCTCGACGCACCGGTGCCGATCCTGCTGCGCAACATCGTCGACTTCCGGATCATGAGCAAGGCGTGGTCGACCAAGAACAACTCGCTGAAGGTCCAGGACTACAAGGCCAAGGAGGACACCTTCGCGTCGCGCAACACCAACGGCACGGGCCCGTACATCATCAACGGCTGGGCACCCGACCAGCGCATCGTGATGTCGGACAACCCGGCGTGGTGGGGCAAGAAGGACGGCAACGTCGACCGCGTGAACTACACGCCGATCAAGGCCGACGCGACGCGCGTCGCGGCGCTGCTGTCGGGCGAGCTCGACATGGTCACCGATCTGCCGACTCAGGACGTCGCGCGCCTGAAGCAGAACCCGAACCTGAAGGTGCTCGAGGGCCCCGAGGTGCGCACGATCTTCATCGCGATGGACCAGTTCTCGCCCGAGCTCAAGTACAGCAACGTCAAGGGCAAGAATCCGTTCAAGGACGTGCGCGTGCGCCGGGCCCTGAACATGGCCGTGGACCGCGCCGCGATCCAGCGGACCATCATGCGCGGCCTGTCGATCCCCACGACGATCATGGTCGCCCCGGGCGTCAACGGCAACATGCCGCAGTACGACAAGGCCACCCCGGTCGACATCGAAGGCGCCAAGAAGCTGCTGGCCGAGGCGGGCTACCCGAACGGTTTCGAGTTCCAGCTGAACTGCCCGAACAACCGCTACGTGAACGACGAGGAGATCTGCCAGGCGCTGGTCGGCATGTGGGCCAAGATCGGTGTCAACGTGAAGCTGGCCGCCGAGCCGATGGCCAGCTTCATCGCCAAGGTGCAGAACTTCGACACCAGCGCCTACATGCTCGGCTGGGGCGTGGCCACCTACGACGCGCTGTACTCGCTGCAGTCGCTGGTGCGCACCCGCACGACCGGCGCCGACGGCAACTTCAACTTCGGGCGGGTCAGCGACCCGGCGCTGGACAAGATCATCGACGCCAGCAAGACCGAGACCGACACCGCCAAGCGCGACCAGCTGCTGAAGGACGCGCTGCGCATGACGTCGGAGCAGGCCTATTACGTGCCGCTGCACCACCAGATGCGGCCGTGGGCCATGAAGAAGGAGGTGACGACCGTGCACCGCTCGGACGACCGGCCCGAGGCGCGGTTCACGAGCGTGGGCGGCGGAACCTGACGATCGATCTCGCCGCCGCCTGGCGGCGCGACCTCCGAGGCCCGGGGCGACCCGGGCCCGGCGGGCCCCGGCAATCGTCCCACTGCAGACCGGCACGCGGGCCCGTCAGCCGATCGCCGAAACCAGATCCAACCCACAAAGAAGGAAGCCTTCGATGCAACGACGCCAGTTCCTCGCGGCCGCCGCCGCAGCCCCCGCCCTCCTCGCCGGCTGCACCACCGCACCCGGATACACCGCGCCGCGTGGCGGCGTCGACGGCTTGCTGAGCG
>CAYGZN010000614.1:0-2045 GCA_964354355.1 uncultured Burkholderiaceae bacterium
CGACCTGGGCGACGACCCGGCGCTGGCCCACAACGCGGGTCGCGCGCGCCGGGCCGCGGAACTCGACGACGCGATCGCGGCCTGGACCGGCGCCCATCCGCTGGCGCACTGCCTGCAGGTGCTCGAAGCGGCCGACGTGCCCAGCGGGCGCATCTACAGCGTCGCGGACATGGCGGGCGACGCGCACTACCGCGCGCGCGCCATGATCGAGCGGCACGCGCTGCCCGACGGCACGCCGCTGGCGGTGCCGGGCATCGTGCCCAAGCTGTCCGACACGCCGGGTGCGACGCGCTGGCTGGGCCCGGCGCTGGGCGAGCACACCGATGCCGTGCTGGCCGAACTGGGCTACGACGCCGCGCAGGTCCGTGCGCTGCGCGACGACGGTGTAATCTAGACGAGAACCCGGGAGAACACGAGATGGCGGAGACGACGACCACGACTGCACGCGACCGGTCGATCCCGGCGCGCGACCCATCGCCACCGACACGCGACCCATTGCGACCTGCACGCGTCGAATCCGCACCGCACGGCCTGCGCAGCCCGCGGCGGCGGCGCACGCTGGCACTGGCCGCCGCCGCGCTGGGCGGCCCGGCGCTGGGCGCGGCCCTGGCGGGGGCACTCGCCGCGCTGCCCGGCGCCGCGGCCGCGCAGGCGCTCGAAAAGCCGAAGCTCACCATCGCCGTCGGCGGCAAGGCGGCGTTCTACTACCTGCCGTTGACCATCGCAGAGCAGAAGGGGTTCTTCAAGGAAGAAGGGCTGACCGTCGAGATCGTCGACTTCGCCGGCGGCTCGCAGGCGCTGCGGGCCGTCGTCGGCGGATCGGCCGACGTCGTGTCCGGCGCCTACGAGCACACGATCAACCTGCAGTCGAACAAGCAGTACTTCACGGCGTTCGTGCTGCAGGGCAGGGCGCCCGCGATCGCGGTCGGCCTGGCCAGCGCGAAGGCCGCTGCCTACCGGTCGCCCGCCGACCTCAAGGGCATGAAGATCGGCGTGTCGGCGCCCGGGTCGTCGACCAACATGGTTGCGAACTACGTGCTCGCCAAGGGCGGACTCAAGGCCTCCGACGTCTCGTTCATCGGGGTGGGCACCTCCAGCAGCGCGCTCGCGGCGATGCGCAGCGGCCAGATCGACGCGATCTCCAACGTCGATCCCGTGATGACGATGCTCGAGCAGAAGGGCGACGTGAAGATCATCGCCGACACCCGCACGCTCAAGGGCACCGAGCAGCTGTTCGGCGGGCCGATGCCCGCCGGCTGCCTGTACGCGCCGGAGGAGTTCCTCAAGCGCAATCCGAACACGGTGCAGGCGCTGACCAACGCGATGGTCAAGTCGCTGCGCTGGCTCGCGGCCGCGGGCCCCGGCGACATCATCAAGACCGTGCCCGAGGCCTACCTGCTCGGCGACCGTGCGCTGTACCTCGCGTCGTACAACGCGGTCAAGGACGCGATCTCGCCGGACGGCGTCATCAGCGAGCCGGGGGCGCGCACCACGCTTCAGGCGCTGGCCAGCTTCAACCCCAAGGTCGTGCCCGCCGAGATCGATCTGGGCCGCACCTACACCAACGAGTTCGTCAGGAAAGCGCAGGCGCGCATCAAGTGACCGAATGCGCGCTCGAGCTCGAGCGCATCACCTGCACGTTCGTCTCGCGCGACGATCCGGGTCAGCGCTACACCGCGGTCGCGGACACGTCGCTGCGCGTGGGTGCGGGCGAGTTCGTGTCGGTCGTCGGACCGACCGGCTGCGGCAAGTCCACGCTGCTCAACGTGGCCGCCGGATTGCTCGAGCCGTCGGCCGGGCGCATCCGCGTGTTCGGCGACCCGCTGGCGGGGATCAACCGGCGGGCCGGCTACATGTTCCAGAGCGAAGCGCTGATGCCCTGGCGAAGCGCGCTCGGCAACGTGACCGCCGGGCTGGAGTTCCACGGCGTCGACCCCGGGCAGGCGCGGGCGCGGGCCGAGGAGTGGCTGCGCCGCGTCGGGCTGGGCGGCTTCGGCGACCGCTATCCGCACCAGCTGTCTGTCGGCATGCGCAAGCGCACGGCA
>CAYGZN010000615.1:0-2045 GCA_964354355.1 uncultured Burkholderiaceae bacterium
CGCCGCGGGTGCCACCGCTGCCGCCGAGGGCGGTGCGCTCGCCGCGCGCGGTGCGTCGAGCGGCACTGCCGGTCGCAGCGCCGCGGCGGGCAGGACGCCGGCGACCGGCGCGCCGGGGAAGAAGGCGGCCGCGCGCAAGGCGCCAGCCAAGAAGGCACCCGCGAAGAAGGCGGCCGCCAGGAAGGCGGCACGGAAGTCGACGCCCGGGCGCAAGGCATCGGCGACGAGCGCATCGGCGGCGAAGGCGTCGGCGGCGAAGGCTCCGGCCGCGAAGACGGCCGTCGGCAAGGTCGGGGCGGGCAAGGTCGGGGCGAAGAAAGCCGCGGGCGGCCCCGCAACGGTCGCGACGGCGGCCGCTGCCCGGCGCGTCGGCGGCGGCAAGACCCCCGGCTGATCGTTGATCGCTGATGGGCGGTCTGCGCGCGCGCTGTGCTTCGGCGCGCACGCTGCGCGGCGCCGCCCGGCCCCGATCCCCGGCGCCGACGCCCGGCCCGTCAGCCCGCGGCGGCCGCTGGGTCGCGCGACATCCAGAGCCGCAACGCGACCTGCTCGCCGTCGCTCAGCGACTCGAATTCGACCCGATCGCGCCGCTCGAAGATCATCCGACCGTACAGCGCCGCCAGCGTCGACACCTCGAGCGACAGCGCCGACTCGGTCCCCGAGGGCGGCTGTCGCGCCCGCGCGCGATTGATCGCACCTTCGACCTGCGAGATCGCGATCGTGGTCACGGGAGGCTGCGAAGGGCTCACGGATCAACGGTAGCACACCGATCAGTGGCGCAAGTGTTACGTTCGACGGCTGCGGGCTTCTGGCCGCGCGTCGGGGTCGCTAAGCTGCAGGGCATGTCATTCCTGGACTCCTCCCCCACCCGGGCGCCCGCGAGCGCGGCGCCCACGGCGCCGATGCACGCGCTGACGATGGCCGACTGGGTCTTCGGGTACGGCTCGCTGATCTGGGACCCGGGGTTCGACTTCACCGAGGCGCACCTGGCGCGCGTGCACGGCTACCACCGGGCTTTCTGCATCCGCTCGACCCGCTACCGGGGCACGCCGGAGTCGCCGGGCGTGGTGCTCGGACTCGACCGCGGCGGCTCCTGCATCGGGATGGTCTTCCGCCTGAAGCCCGGATCGCGGCGGCGTGCCATCGAGGGCCTGTACGAGCGCGAGATGACCGGCCGCGTCTACGTTCCCAAGCTGCTCCCGGTGAGCCTGCGGTCCGGCCGCGAAGTGCGGGCACTTACTTTTGTGGCAAACCGCTCCAGCCATGCGTACGAACGCCTCCACGAAGCCGAAATCGTGCGTCGCCTGTCGTGCTGCGCCGGCCAGCGCGGCGAGAACCGCGAGTACGCGATTCGCACCTGGCGGTCGCTGGCCGAGCGCGGTGTGCGCTGCCCGCACCTCGGGCGGGTCAGCCACCGGTTGCTGCAGCTCGGCTGCGGCTGATCGCTGCGGTCGCTGCGGCTGATCGCTGCGGCTGATCGCGGCGCGCCGCGGGCCGCGGGCCGCGGGCAATCCGCGTGGCCGGCGAGACGGATTCGTTACGAATCCGACGTCGCGCCGTGATCGCCCGTCATGTTGGCGTGACAACGGTGCGCGATGATTCCGGCCATTGCTTCTGCTTTCCTCTGTGTTCTCCTCCCCTGGAGCCTTGGCCGGTCACGTGACCGGCCTTCTTTTTTCCCGTCCGGCCCGCGCGACGCGGGGTCGTCTTGACAGCGCGCGCACCGGGCGACCGATACAATCGCGCCGATGAAGACTCGCAGCTGGGCGTTGGCCGCCGCCGCCCTCGTGGCCGTCGGGGCAATCGCCTACGCGATGTCGCGACCGGTCGCGGTGCGTGTGGTGGCTGCCCAGCAGGGCCCGATTGCGCGCACCCTGGTGTTCTCCGGGCGGGTCGCAACCCCGATTCGCGTCGACCTGGGCGCGACGCTGACCGGGCGCGTCGCCGAGGTCCGGGTCAGGGAAGGCGCCCGGGTCGGCGCAGGCGACCTGCTGGCGCAGCTGGAGTCCGACGAGATTCGTGCACAGCTCTCCCAGGCCGAGGCG
>CAYGZN010000616.1:0-2040 GCA_964354355.1 uncultured Burkholderiaceae bacterium
GGCCCTACGTGACCGAGGTCGAGGGCTATCCGGGCCTGGTCGTGCACGGGCCGCTGATTGCGACGCTGCTGCTGGACGGCCTGCGGCACCACCGACCGGACGCCACGCTGCGGCGATTCGAGTTCCGAGCGATCCGGCCCACCTTCGACATCCATCCGTTCTTCGTGTGCGGCGCCCCCGAGCCCGACGGCCAGTCGTTCCACTTGTGGGCCCGCGACCACGAGGGCTGGCAAACGATGGACGCCACCGCGGTCATCGCCTGAGGGGGCCGCATGCGACCGTTGGCAGGCACCACCGTCGTCACGCTGGAACACGCGATCGCCGCGCCGTTCGCGACGCGCCAGCTCGCCGACCTGGGCGCGCGCGTGATCAAGATCGAGCGGCCCGGGGTGGGCGACTTCGCGCGCGCCTACGACGAACGGGTCCGCGGCCTGGCGTCGCACTTCGTGTGGACCAACCGCTCCAAGGAGAGCCTGACGCTCGACGTCAAGCATCCGCAGGCGCAACTGATCCTGAACCGCCTGATCGACGAACAGGCCGACGTGGTCGTGCAGAACCTCGCGCCCGGGGCCGCCGCGCGATTGGGCCTGGGCTACGACGCGCTGTCGGCCCGCAAGCCCTCGCTCATCGTCTGCGACATTTCGGGCTACGGGGCGGCGGGGCCGTATCGCGACAAGAAGGCCTACGACCTGCTGATCCAGAGCGAGTCGGGATTCGTGTCGGTGACCGGCACCGAGGAGACGCCGTCCAAGGCGGGTCTGTCGATCGCCGACATCGCCGCCGGCATGTACGCCTACAGCAGCATCCTGGCGGCGCTGATCGAGCGCGGCCGGACCGGGCGCGGGCAGCATCTGGACATCTCGATGCTCGAGGCACTCGTCGAGTGGATGGGCTATCCGCTGTACTACGCGTTCGAGGGTGCGCCACCGCCGCCCCGCACCGGGGCGAGCCACGCCACGATCTATCCGTACGGACCGTTCCCTGCCGGCGACGGCAAGGTGGTGATGCTCGGCCTGCAGAACGAGCGCGAATGGGCCGCGTTCTGCGACAAGGTGCTGCACCAGCCCGCGCTGGCGCGCGAGGAGCGCTTCGCCACCAACTCCAGGCGCAGCGCCGCCCGCAATGAACTGCGCGCGCTGATCGTGGCGGCCTTCGCCCCGCTGACCGGTGCCGAGGTCGTGGCGCGGCTCGACCGGGCGCAGATCGCAAACGCGCAGGTCAATACCATGGCCGACGTGTGGGCGCACCCGCAGCTGCGCGCCCGTGGACGGTGGCAGAGCGTCGAAACGCCCGCCGGGCCGATTCCGGCCCTGTTGCCCCCCGGGGCTGAGCCGCCCGCGCACGGGACGTCCGATGCGGGTGCCCGGATGGACAGGATTCCGGCGCTGGGTGCGGACACCGACGCGATCCTGGGCGGGCTCGGGTATTCGCCCGAGCGCATCGCCGCGCTGCGCGCCGAAGGCGCGATCTGACACCCACGCGAGGACCTGACCATGGCCGCCTCCATCATCGATTCGAGCATCTTCCGGGGCATCTTCAGCAGCGACGCGATGCGCCGGGTCTGGTCCGACGAGCACCGCACCGCCAAGTACCTCGAGATCGAGCAGGCGCTCGCGCGGGTCCAGGGCCGGCTCGGCATCATTCCGCAGCAGGCCGCCGACGAGATCGTGCGCAACTGCGACATCGGCAGGATCGACATGGACAAGCTGCGTGTCCAGACCGAGCGGATCGGCTACCCGGTGCTCGGTGTGGTGTCGCAGCTGAACGCGCTGTGCCGCGACAAGCTGGGTGAGTACTGCCACTGGGGTGCCACCACCCAGGACATCACCGACACCGCCACCGTGCTGCAGATCCGCGACGGGCTGGTGCTGGTCGACGCGGACCTGCACGCGATCTCGGCGGCGCTCGCTGCGCTGTGCCGAAAGTACCGCGACACGCCGGTGGTCGGCCGCAGCAACCTGCAGCAGGCGATTCCGGTCACCTTCGGCTACAAGATGGCGACCATCCTCGCCGCGATCGAGCGGCACCGCGAGCGGCTCG
>CAYGZN010000617.1:0-2030 GCA_964354355.1 uncultured Burkholderiaceae bacterium
GCGCCTGGCCCGCTGGTGCGTGATCGCAGGCGGCGAGTACGCGTGGGTGTTCGACGGCACCGACGACCGGGTCGTGCCGATGCTGGCCGGCGCCAGCGTCATCGGCTTCGACGTCACCGAGTTCCTGGAGCACGGGGCGGTCCGGGCACCGGTGACGATGTACTTGTTCCACTTGGTGCGCCAGCTGCTCGACGGCCGCCGGTTCGTGTGCTGGTGCGACGAGTTCTGGAAGCTGCTGGGCGACCCGGCCTTCGAGGCCTTCTCGCGCGACGGCCCCAAGACCTGGCGCAAGCTGAACGGCGTGTTTGCCGCCAGCACGCAGAGTGCCGCCGACGTGCTGGCGAGCCCGATCAGCCGCACGCTCATCGAGCAGACCGCCACCAAGGTGTTCTTCCCGAACCCCGAGGCGCGTGCCGAGGACTACATCGAGGGCTTCGCGCTCACCGAGCGCGAGTTCCGCCTGATCCGCGAGGAGCTGCCGGTCGGTGGCCACCAGTTCCTCGTGAAGCAGGGCCACCACAGCACGGTGTGCCGGCTCGACCTGGCCGGCTTCGACGCCGAGCTCGCCGTGATCTCGGGGCGGCTCGCCAACGTCGAGCGCATGAGCGCCCTCATCGAGCAGTTCGGTGCCGACCCGGGCCGCTGGCTGACGCCCTTCATGCAGGCAGTCGCCGGCGCGGCCGACCCGCACGCAGTCACCCCCGGCGCGCCGCTGCGCCCGCTTCCCGAGGAGGCCGTCCGATGAAGCGACTGTCCATTGCCCTGTTGCTTGCGCTCGCACTTGGCCTGGCCAGCTCGCCCGCGCGCGCCGGCATCCCGGTGATCGACGTGGCGGCGATCGCGCAGCTGATCCAGCAGGTCACCTACTGGAGCCAGCAGATCCAGCACATGCTCACGCAGGTCAACCAGCTGCGCCAGACGCACGAGTCGATCACCGGTGAACGCGGCATGGGTGAGCTGCTGCCGGTGCCCGCGGCCGCGCGCAACTACCTGCCCGAGGAGATCAGCCCGATGCTGGACGCCGCAGCCGGCACAGCCGGCGCATACGCCGGTGTCTCCGCGCAGGTCCGCACGCTTGTCACCGCCAACGCGGTGCTGCCCGCCGACATGCTGGCGGAGCTGACCCCGGAGCAGCGCGCACTGATCGAGGACGCGCGCCAGGCCGCTGCTGCGCTCCAGGGCCTGAGCCGCGCGGCCTACGGCAACGCCTCGCAGCGCTTTGCCCAGCTGCAGCAGCTGCTCGCGGCGATCGCGGCCACCGGCGACCAGAAGGCGATCCTCGAGCTCTCGGCGCGCATCCAGTCCGAGCAGACGATGCTGCAGAACGAGCAGAACAAGCTGGCCACGCTGCACCAGGTCGCGCAGGCGCAGGAGCTCGCCCGTGCGCAGCAGGTGCGTGAGCACAGCGTGCGGGCGGTCGGCGCCTTCAAGGCGCTGCCTCCGAAGGCGTACTGAACCGCGATGAACTTCTTCGCCGCCTTCGATGCCTGGCTGCGCACGCAGCTCGCCACCTTCGTGGCCGATCGCACCGCGCTGCTCGCGGCGCTCGTCGAGCCGTTCCTCGTCACCTGCGCGGTGATCTACGTGATGGTCTGGGGCTACCTGCACCTGACCGGCCGGATCGAGCAGCCGATCCTCGAAGGCGCCAAGCGCGTGCTGATCCTGGCCGCGATCTTCGGGTTCGCGGTGAACCTGTGGTCGTACAACGCGTTCTTCGTCGACACCTTCATGGCCAGCCCCCAGGCCATCGCCGACGCGTTCGCTGCGGGCGGCACGGCGAGCACCGTCGGGGTGGCCGACACGGTGCTCAACGAAGGTGCGACCGTCGCCGAGAACCTCTTCAAGCAGGCCGGCGTCATCAACGGCAATTTCGGCTACTACCTGATCGGCGGGGCCGTCTACCTGGTGGTCATGGTCACCGCCGGCTACGCGGCGTTCCTGGACGCGCTGTCGCGCATCGCACTGTCGGTGATCCTGGCACTCGGCCCGCTGTTTCGCATCTGGCTGCTCTTCGATTCCACCAAGCGCTT
>CAYGZN010000618.1:0-2025 GCA_964354355.1 uncultured Burkholderiaceae bacterium
CGGCACTTCGCCAACGCGTGGGGCGTCGACTACGACTGGATCAAGGCCCAGTACGCGCCGGGCATGATGGAGAAGTCGGGCACGACGGTCTCGCGCTGGATCGACGGGGTGCTCGAGAAGAACGACCTGATCGACCAGGACCCGAACCTGAAGGGCATGGTGTTCTGGGGCCACGCGCCCAATTCGCAGACGCGCGGCCTGGAGATGAAGAAGGCGCTGGACAAGCTCGACCTGCTGGTCGTCATCGACCCGTACCCGTCGGCCACCGCGGCGATGGCCGCGATGCCCGGTGCGGCCGCGGATCTGAATCCGAACCGGGCCGTGTACCTGCTGCCGGCAGCGACGCAGTTCGAGTGTGCGGGCTCGGCCACGGCATCGAACCGGTCGATCCAGTGGCGCGAGAAGGTCATCGACCCGCTGTGGGAGTCGATGCCGGACCACACGCTGATGCAGGCGTTCGCAGACCGGCTGGGCTTCGGTGAGCAGCTCTCCAAGAACTACAAGATCGTGACGCTGAAGAAGCACGGCATCGAGTGGCGCGAGCCTCAGGTCGAGGACATCCTGCGCGAGATCAACCGCTCGGTCTGGACGATCGGCTACACCGCGCAGTCGCCCGAGCGGCTCAAGGCGCACATGCGCAACATGCACGTGTTCGACGTCAAGACGCTGCGGGCTGCGGGCGGCAAGGACAAGGAGACCGGCTACGACCTGACGGGCGACTACTTCGGACTGCCCTGGCCCGCCTACGGCACGCCGGAGATGAAGCACCCGGGCTCGCCCAACCTGTACGACACGTCCAGGCACGTGATGGAGGGCGGCGGCAACTTCCGCGCCAACTTCGGCGTCGAGCGCGACGGCGTCACGCTGCTGGCCGAGGACGGTTCGTTCTCCAAGGGCGCCGACCTGCAGACCGGCTACCCCGAATTCGATCACGTGCTGCTCAAGAAGCTCGGCTGGTGGGACGAACTGACCGACGCCGAGAAGAAGGCCGCCGAGGGCAAGAACTGGAAGACCGATCCGTCGGGCGGGATCATCCGCGTGACGATGAAGAACCACGGCTGCCATCCGTTCGGCAACGCCAAGGCGCGCGCCGTCGTGTGGAACTTCCCGGACGCGATCCCGAAGCACCGCGAGCCGCTGTACGGCAACCGGCCTGACCTGATCGCCAAGTACCCGACCCACGACGACCGCAAGGCGTTCTGGCGACTGCCGACGCTTTTCAAGTCGGTGCAGGACAAGAACGTCGCCGACAAGGTGCACGAGAAGTTCCCGATCGTGCTGACCTCCGGGCGGCTGGTCGAGTACGAGGGCGGTGGCGAGGAGACCCGCTCGAACCCCTGGCTGGCCGAACTGCAGCAGGACTCGTTCGTCGAGATCAACCCCAAGGCGGCCGTTGACCGCGGCATCCGCAACGGCGAGTACGTGTGGCTGTCGACGCCGACCGGCGCCCGCCTGAAGGTCAAGGCCGTGGTCACCGAGCGGGTCGGGCCGGACACCGCGTTCATGCCGTTCCACTTCTCCGGCTGGTGGCAGGGCAAGGACATGAAGTCGTTCTACCCGGAAGGGGCGGCACCGATCGTGCGCGGCGAGGCGGTCAACACGGCGACGACCTACGGCTACGACTCGGTGACGATGATGCAGGAGACCAAGACCACGGTCTGCCAGATCGAGAAGTTCGCCTGAGCGGCCACCCGGAATCGAGGAGAGACAAGATGGCTCGAATGAAGTTCCTCTGCGATGCCGAGCGGTGCATCGAGTGCAACGGCTGCGTGACGGCGTGCAAGCAGGAGCACGACGTGCCTTGGGGCGTGAACCGGCGCCGCGTCGTCACGATCAACGACGGCGTGCCCGGCGAACGGTCGATCTCGGTCGCGTGCATGCACTGCTCCGATGCGCCGTGCATGGCGGTGTGCCCGGTCGACTGCTTCTACCGCACGGAAGAGGGCGTTGTCCTGCATGACAAGGACCTGTGCATCGGCTGCGGCTACTGCTTCTACGCCTGCCCGTTCGGCGCGCCGCAGTTCC
>CAYGZN010000619.1:0-2021 GCA_964354355.1 uncultured Burkholderiaceae bacterium
GAACATCATCAGCTCGACGTCGGTCGGATCGCGGCCCGCCTCGCGAAACGCCGCGAGCAGGTAGTCGATCTCATCGTCGGAAAGCGCCAGCCCCATCTGCGCGTTGGCCTGCGCGAGCGCGTCGCGCCCACCCGCGCCGACCGGCACGCGCTGCATCGGCTTGCCCGGCAGGCTCTCGAACAGCACGCCCGCGGCGCCGGGTCCGTCGGCCGGGGCCACCACCGATTCGGTCATCCGGTCGTGCAGCAGCGGCGCGATCGACCGCAGCGCGGCGGCATCCAGAGGCCTGGCGCCGCCGAGCAGCCCCCGTCGCGCGCAAACCGCGAACTCGACGCCGCGCTCGACACGCAGGACCTCGGCCAGGCCGCAGTTGTGTGCAATGTCGGTGGCCTTGCTGGCCCAGGGGCTGACCGTCCCCAGACGGGGCACGACCCACAGACGCGACTCGGACAGCGCCACCGGCGGCAGCGGCGGCAACCCGTCGTCGAGCAGAGCCGACACGCGGCTGCGCGCGTCCGAGGTCAGCGGCGCGTCCGACAGCACGAAATGCAGGTGCGCGGCGTGGACGTCGGTGACCGAAGCGTCGACGGCCTGCAGCGAGTGCAGCAGGCGCCGGCGCCGGAACTCGGATAGCGCAGCACCGCCGCGCAGGACAATCACGTCGGACATGCGGGGCGGCTCGCGAGCGGGGGCGGCGTGGATACGGGGAGGAACCCGGATTATACCGGGCCGCCCCGGGCCAACCCGGGGCGATCACGCCGGGCCGTAGCCTCCTCCGCCGGGCGTCTCGATCACGAACACGTCGCCGGCCCGCAGCTCGGCGCGCCCGACGTGCCCGAGCGGCTCGATGCGCCCGTCGAGCCTGCGAACGTAGTGATTGCCGGTGGCGCCGCTGCCCCCACCCGCAGCGCCGAACGGCGGCACGATCCGGCTGTTGGCCAGCATCGACGCCGTCATCGGTTCGAGGAACCGGACCTCGCGCACGCCGCCGTCGCCGCCGTGCCAGCGGCCGCGCCCGCCGCTGGCGGCCCGGACCGCGTAGCGATCGAGGCGCACGGGGAAGCGCTGCTCGAGCACCTCGGGATCGGTCAGTCGCGAATTCGTCATGTGCGCCTGCACGACCGAGGTGCCGTCGAATCCTCCGACCAGCCTGCCCGACGCGTCGAACACCCCGCCCGCGCCGGTGCCTCCCGAAACCGTCTCGTAGTACTGGTGGCGCGCGTTGCCGAAGGTGAAGTTGTTCATCGTGCACTGGCTGGCCGCCATGATGCCCAGCGCCCCGTACAGCGCGTTGGTGATGCACATCGACGTCTCGACGTTGCCCGCCACGACCGCGCCCGGATGCCGCGGGTTCAGCATGCAGCCGTCGGGCACGACGACCTCCAGCGGCGCGAGGCAGCCGGCGTTCATCGGGATGTCGTCGTCGACCAGCGTGCGGAACACGTACAACACGGCGGCGATCGTCACCGCCAGCGGCGCGTTGAAGTTGTTGGGCTGCTGGGGCGACGTGCCGCCGAAGTCGATCCGGGCGCCGCGCGCCGCGTGATCCACGCTGATCGCCACCCGGATGACCGCGCCGTTGTCCAGCGGCAGCTCGAAGCGGCCGTCGCGCAGCGCGCCGATCACGCGCCGGACCGATTCGGCCGCGTTGTCCTGAACGTGCCGCATGTAGGCCTGCACGACGCCGAGCCCGAAGTGCTCGACCATGCGCAGCAGCTCCTCGCGACCCTTCTCGTTGGCGGCCACCTGCGCCTGCAGGTCGGCCACGTTCTGGTCGGGGTTGCGCGCCGGATGCCGCGCACCGGCCAGGCGCGCCCGCAGCTCGGTCTCCTGCAGGCGCCCCCGGTGGACCAGCCGGAAGTTCGTCAGCAGAACGCCCTCGTCATCGACGTGGACGCTGTCGGGCGGCATCGAACCCGGCGTGAGGCCGCCGATGTCGGCGTGATGGCCGCGCGAACCGACGTAGAACAGCACGTGCTCGCCCGCTGCATCGAAGATCGGCGTGATCACCGTCACGTCGG
>CAYGZN010000620.1:0-2018 GCA_964354355.1 uncultured Burkholderiaceae bacterium
CGCTGCTGGGCGTGATGGCGCAGCGGCTCGTGCGCACGCTGTGCCCGCACTGCAAGTCCCCCACCGACCAGCTGCCCGAGGCGCAGTGGGACGCGCTGACCCGGCCGTACCGCGTGCGGCGCCCGGCCACGAGCATGCGCTGCGTCGGTTGCATGGAGTGCCGCATGACCGGCTACAAGGGCCGCGCCGGCCTGTACGAGATCCTGACGATGACCGAGGACGTCAAGGCGCTGGTGTCCGATAAGCCCGAGCTGACCCGGATCCGCGACCGCGCGATGCGCGACGGCATGAAGCCGCTGCGGCTGGCCGGCGCGATGAAGGTCGCCGCGGGCCTGACGACCGTCGAGGAAGTGCTGCGGGCCGCGCCACCGGCCGACCGCTGAGCCGTCCGACCCGGTCTGATAACCTGAGGGCCGCAACCCGCGTGTCCGATGGCCGATTCCGCTGCCCAGTCCCGTCCGCCCGCCGCCGGCATCTCCGGCCTGGGCCTGCTGCTGCCTTGGCTGCGCCCGTACTGGGTGCGGGCCGCCGCCGCCGTCGTGTTCCTGCTGGCGGCTGCGGCGACCACGCTGGCGGTCCCGGTGCTGCTCAAGGGCGTGATCGACGCGGGCTTCTCGGGCGCCGATGCGCTCGCGCGCCAGTCGCAGATCGGCTGGCAGTTCCTGTGGCTGTTCGGTGCGGCGCTCGTGCTGGCCGCGTTCACCGCGGCGCGCTACTACATGGTCACGTGGCTGGGCGAGCGGGTCATCGCCGACCTGCGCAACGCGGTGTACGCGCGCGTGCTGTCGCAAAGCCCCGTGTTCTTCGAGACCACGCAGACCGGCGAGGTGCTGTCCCGGTTGTCGGCCGACACCACGCTGGTGCAGACGGTCGTCGGCTCGAGCTTCTCGATGGGGCTGCGCAACGCGGTGCTGTTCGCCGGTGCGCTGGCGACACTCGTTGTCACGGTGCCGCGGGTGGCCGTCACGGTGATCGCGCTGCTGGCCTTCGTCGTGGTGCCTGCGATCTTCATCGGCCGGCGCGTGCGCAAGCTGTCGCGGGCCAGCCAGGACCGGCTCGCCGACTCCAGCGCGATCGCCGCCGAGGTGCTCAACGCGATCCCGGTGGTGCAGAGCTACGGGCAGCAGTCGCGCGAGACCAAGCGCTTCGCGCAGGCGACCGAACTGGCGTTCGCGACGTCGCTGCGGCGCACCCGCACGCGCGCCTGGCTGACCGCCTTCATCATCGCTTCGGCGTTCGGCTCGACGATCTTCGGCCTGTACAGCGGCACGCAGGCGGTGCTGCGCGGCGAGATCACCGCCGGGCACCTGGGCCAGACGCTGATCTACTTCGCGATGGTCGCGTCCAGCGCCGCGGTGCTGGCCGAGGTCTGGGGCGACCTGCTGCGCGCGGCCGGCGCGTCCGAACGGCTCGACGAGCTGCTGCGTGCCGAGCCGGCGATCCGTTCGCCCAAGCGCCCGACCCAGGCGCCGGCCGTTTCCGGGTTCGGGGCTTCGGTCGAGTTCGCGAACGTGGCGTTCGCCTACCCGTCGCGGCCCGAGCAGCCGGCGCTGCGCGACCTGTCGCTGCGGGTCGCCCCCGGCAAGACGGTCGCACTGGTCGGGCCCAGCGGCGCCGGCAAGAGCACGGTGCTGCAGCTGCTGCTGCGCTTCTACGAGCGCGGCGGCGGCTCGCTGAAGGTCGACGGGCTCGAGATCGAGAGGTGGGACCTGCAGGCGCTTCGCTCGCGCATCGCGCTGGTGCCGCAGGATGCCGTGATCTTTTCGGCCGACGCGATGGAGAACATCCGCTACGGCCGCCCGGACGCCAGCGAGCAGGAGGTGGTGGCCGCCGCGCAGGCCGCGCAGGCCGACGGCTTCCTGCGTCAGCTGCCCAAGGGCTACCGCACGTTCCTGGGCGGGCGCGGCGTGCGGCTGTCGGGCGGGCAGCGCCAGCGGATCGCCATCGCCCGCGCGATCCTGAAGGACGCGCCGCTGCTGCTGCTGGACGAGGCCACCAGCGCGCTGGACGCCGAGAGC
>CAYGZN010000621.1:0-2017 GCA_964354355.1 uncultured Burkholderiaceae bacterium
GTCTCCGCACGGCCGATCACGAGGTCCCGCTCCACGTGCGCCTGATCGGACGCGTCCGGATCGGGGCGCTTGAGCCGCAGGTAGACCGGCCCTTCGTGGGCGACCATGGCGCGGACCGCCGCCCGGATCTGCCCGGGACCGGACGGTTCGAGCACCGTCATGTTCGGGAGCGCACGCATCAGCGCGAGGTCGTCGATCGCCTGGTGGCTGACCCCGAGCATCGTCGTCAGGCCGGGGATGTAGCCGACGATCTTCACGTTGGCCCTCGGGTACGCAGCCTGCATCGCAATCTGGTCGTAGCAGCGGCGGGTCGCGAACACGCAGAACGAGTGCACGAACGGAACGTCACCGGCACGTGCCATGCCGCCCGCGACGCCGATCATATTCGCCTCGGCGATGCCCACGTGGAAGAAGCGCTCGGGCAGCTCGTCGCGGAACAGGTCGATCTCGCAAGCTGATGCGAGGTCGGCGTTCAAGCAGACGATCCGCGGGTCCTCGCGTGCGGCCTCGAGCAGCGCCTCGCCGTAGACGCGGCGCAGGGGGCGCGCGGCGCCGCGGGTGTTGAAGTCGCCGACCTTCAGCGCGTCGTTGCGCCGGGCGGCGCCGGTGGCTGCGCTCATTGCGAGGCTCCTGCGTCGTCGAGCTCGGCGAGCGCGCGGCGCGCGGCGTCCGGGGGCAGCTTCATCGTGTGGCCGAGGATGCCCTCGAGGCTGGGCGCGCCCTTGCCGACCAGCGTGTTCGCGCGGACCAGCGTCGGCCGCTCTGTCTCGGCGCGGGCCCGGTCGAAGGCGCCGAGGATCGCGCCGAAGTCGTGCCCGTCGATCGTCTCGGTGCACCAACCGAACGCTGCGAACTTCGCCTCGATCGGCTCCATCGCCATCACAGTATCCACGTGTCCTTCGACCTGCATTGCGTTGTAGTCCAGCACCAGGCACAGGTTGCCGAGCCGCCAGCTGCCGGCGGCCATCGCCGCCTCCCAGACCTGGCCTTCCTGCAGCTCGCCGTCGCCGAGCAGCACGAAGACGCGTGCGCCCAGTCCGCGCCGGCGCAGCGCCAGCGCCATGCCGGCCCCGACCGACAGGCCCTGGCCGAGCGAGCCGCAGGTCGCCTCGATCACGGTGCCCAGGCGCTCCGACGCGTTGATCTCGAGCGGCGAGCCGTCGACGCAGTAGGTCGCCAGCAGCGCTGGGTCGATGAGGCCGCGCGCGGCGAGCGTCGCGTAGAAGATCGCGGTGTTGTGCGCCGTGGACAGCACGAACCGGTCGCGCGACGGCCAGTCCGGATCGGCCGGGTCGAGGCGCAGCTCGGCGAAAAACAGCGCGGCGAACAGGTCGGCCGCGCCGAGCCCCTGCTGCACGTAGCCCTGGCCGGTCGGCGCGACCATGCGGATCACCTGGCGCCTCAGCTCGCGCGCGATTTGCGCCAGCTCAACGGGTTCGCGCACGTGCGGTGCCGGGACGGCCGCGGTACGCGGTTTGGGTCGATTCATCGGGGTTCCTCGGGTCGTCAGGCTGGCAGCATGCCGCGTCCGTAGCTCGCGTAGCGTTCGTGCACCGCACGCATCTCGTCGGCGTCGAGCAGCAGCGGGGTGCCCGCCTGCAGCGCGAGCAGGTACTGGCGGCAAAGCGTCTCGAGCCGCAGTGCCGCCGCGACCGCGGCCTCGACGCTCACGGCGCGAGCGAGCATGCCGTGATTGGCGAGCAGGCACGCGCTGCGGCGCTCCATTGCATCGGCCGCTAGCTCGGCGAGGCGCGCCGAGCCGAAGGGTGCGTAGGCCGCACAGCGCACGTCGTCACCGCCGAAGCCGGCGACCATGTAGTGAAAGGCCGGCAGGCCGCGCCGCAGGCACGCGAGCGCGACGCACGCGTCGGCGTGCGTGTGCACGATCGCCCCTGCCTGCGGGTACCGCCGGTAGATCGCGGCGTGCATCCGCCACTCGCTCGACGGCAGCCCGGCGCCTTGCACGTCCCCGTCGAGGGACATCTCGACCAGGGTGCCGGCGGCCAGGCGCACGGCG
>CAYGZN010000622.1:0-2006 GCA_964354355.1 uncultured Burkholderiaceae bacterium
CGCGACGGCGCCCGGGGCCAGCGGCGGGGCCACCTCGGGCGGCGCGCCCGACGCGGTCCACCACGCGCAGCCGGCGCGGCGCCTGGCGTCGACCTCGCGCCAGTACTGCGGCCAGCGCCCGGTCGCGCTGATGCCGTCGACCGTCGCAGGTCCGCGCAGGGCGGCGGCCGCAGCGGCGTCGAGCACCATCGGCGGCGTGCCGCCCTGCTCGACGGTGTCGATCGCCTTGTTCAGCAGCCGGCGGTTGGCCGCGATCGCGCGGTCGCTGGTGGCCAGGTGCTCGCGGGTGCGGTCCTGGACTCGGCCCTGCGACTCGATCGCCCACTGGTCGTGCACGTTGATGTCGGCGCCCATGCCGGTGTAGGTCTGCGTGCGCTGCTCGTGCGCATCGAAGCCGTAGTCGTTGCCGCGGTGCCTGCGTGAGCGGTAGTCGGGCAGCTCGTACAGCTCGAGCCGCTGCGCGCGCATCAGCGCCTTGTCGATCGGCTTGCCGAAGCTGGTGAAGAACGCGTACCAGTAGTTGTTGCCGTCGTCGACCGGCACGTGGTACTGCGTGATCGCGATCTCGTCGGACAGCGGGATCACGAACGCCTGCGGGAACAGCAGGTTGGTGATCCGCACGTGCGTGCGCGCGTCGTCGAGCTGGCGCAGCGCGGTCAGCCGCAGGCCGTAGTCGGTGTTCTCGACCGAGATCTGCGGACAGTGGAAGTCCCGCATCACGCGGGTCATCGGCAGCTGCGAGTCGCTCGACGCGCTGCGGAACTGCTTGCCGTAGGCGCCCGACGGGTCCTCGTCCTGGAAGAACCGGTGCAGGAACGACGCGTGCGCCGGATCGATGCCGACCTCGACGGCCTGCAGCCAGTTGCACTCGATCAGCCCCTTGAACGCGAAGCTGTGCGAAGCGGGGGCGACGAAACAGTCGAGCGCCGGGAAGGCCGGCGGCTCGCCGGGGCCCAGGTACGCGAACAGCACGCCGGCGCGCTCGAGCACCGGGTAGGCGCCCTGGCGCAGCCGCTGGCACAGCGGGCTGGCGGGCGGCTCGGCCGGCGTCTGCAGCAGGCGGCCCGACACGTCGAACAGCCAGCCGTGGAACGGGCAGCGCAGCCCGCCGTCCTCGAGGCGGCCGAACGCCAGGTCGGCGCCGCGGTGCGGGCAGTCGCGATCGAGCAGCCCGTAGCGGCCCTGCTCGTCGCGGAACAGCACGAAGTCCTGGCCGAGCAGGCGCACGGCGCGCACCGGGCGCGGCCCGTCGAGCTCCTCGAGCAGCGCCGCCGGCTGCCAGTAGCGGCGCAGCAGCTGGCCGCCCGGCGTGCCCGGCCCGACGCGCGTCATGCGGGCGTTCTGTTCGGCGCTGATCATCGTGGTGTCCTCCCCGGGGTCGATGCGGCGCAGCCGTCGCGGCGGGCCCCTGTCGGCGCGCCGCCGCGCTGCGGCGTCGGCACGGCGCTGCGGTGCCGGCTCCCGGATTCTAGCGCGCGGTCCGTGAAGCGGTACGATGTCAGGCTCGACCGCACGAGCCCGCCCATGCCTTTCGTCCACCACGCCGGCGCCCGGATCTACTGGCGCAGCGACGGCGACCCGTCCCTGCCGCCGCTGCTGCTGGCCAACTCGCTGGGCACCGACCACGCGCTGTGGGACCCGGTGATGCCGCGGCTGACCGATTTCTTCAGGGTGATCCGGATGGACGGGCGCGGCCACGGCGCCTCCGATGCGCCCGCCGGCGAGTACACGATCGAGCTGCTGGCGCGCGACCTGCTAGCCGTGGCCGACGCGGCCGGCGCGCCGCACTTCGATTTCGCCGGCGTGTCGCTGGGCGGCATGATCGGGCAGTGGCTCGGTCTGCATGCGCCGCTGCGCCTGCACCGGCTCGTGCTGTGCAACACCAGTGCGCGCATCGACCCCGCCGGGCAGATCGAGCGCATTGCCAAGGTCCGCGCCGGCGGCATGACGGGGGTCGCCGACACCGTGCTCGGGCGCTTCTTCACCCCGCGCTTCGTGGCCCGGGG
>CAYGZN010000623.1:0-2003 GCA_964354355.1 uncultured Burkholderiaceae bacterium
CGCCTGGGCCGGATCGTCACGCTGGTGCTGGTGCAGGCATCGGCCGGTGCGTGCTACCTGCTGTGGTACGTGGCCGGCAGCTATCCGCCCCTTGCCGTCTTTGCGCTGTGGTTCGGGCTGAGCTACGGCGGCATCGTGTCGCTGCTGCCGGCGATCTGCATGGACCTGTTCGGCGCGCGCGCGGTGGCCAGCATCATCGGCACGCTGTACACGGCCGCCGCGCTGGGCAACCTGCTCGGCCCGGTCGTCGCCGGTGCGGTCTTCGACCGGGTCGGCAGCTACTCGCCGGTGATCTGGGGCTGCATCGCCATGTCGGCGCTGGCCACGGTGGCCTCGTGGCGGCTGGTCGGCGCGCGCACGGCCGCGTACTGAGCGCGATGCGCTAGCGAGGAGCCGGCGCTACTGCGGGAGCCGGCGCTACTGCGGGACCTGGCCGAATCCCAGCGCGAGCGGTGCCCGGGGATCGACGTTCAGTTCGAAGCGCTGCACCGAAGCCACCGCCGCGCAGGCACGAAGCGCCGGCGCGAACGGGATGTCCGCGAACATCGCCCTGATGAGACGAACGTCGTCGTCGTCGAGTCCCCGGACCCGCGCGATTTCGATGTCGACCAGCCGCCCCGCGGCGTCGACGCGCAGCGCCAGCGTCACGCCCCCGGCCTGCCTCACCCGTTCGTGCAGTTCGTCCAGGCCCAGCGGCGGATACAGGAACTCGGCGGCGCGATCGACGTCCCAGGCCTCGTGGTACACGACGGCGGGCGACGCACCGGCAGCGCTCGCAACTACCGTCGCCGAGTGTGAACCGCTGCGCGTGGCGGCCGGCTCGCGTCGGGCGGCGCCTGCCGTGGCGTCGGCTTTGTGCCTCGCGCGCGGCGCGACGGCACGCGGGGTTCGTTCAGCGGGAGCCTGCGGATCGAGCGGTGCGGCAGCGGCCACCGGGAAGACCGTCGTGGGGGGCGCAGCCACCACGGCAACAGCGGCAACCGTCCCGCCCGCCGGGGCTGTCGCCGGCGCGTCGATTCCTTCGAGCACCTGCCACGCGCCCCAGTGCAGTGCAACCGACACCGACAGTCCGCCGGCGACCCGCACCAGCATCGGCGCAGGGCCCGTGGCCGCGGCATCGGCCCCCATCAGTTGCCGGGCTCCGTGACCTCGCGCCAGTTCATCGAACGCGGGTTCAGGTAGCGGATGTAGCCCTGCGTGAGCTTGAGCTCGCCGTACTGCCCGGTGATCACCGCGCGGATGTTGCCGCTGACCCGAACCAGCTTCAGGCCGACCACGCCGGTCTGCGGGTCGAACGACGAGATCCGCACCGGGTTCGTGGTGTTGATCGTGGACGGATTGAACAGCTGGCTCTGCCCGGTCTCGAAGTTCGCCGCGTAGATCCTGGCACCGCCTGCCGGTGCGCACGGGTTCGTGCTGTCCGGGATCGAACCGAGCCACGAGATCTTGCCCAGGTCGGTGTCGGCCGGATCCACCACCACGCGCTCGCCCGGGTTGGGCAGATCGTAGTACCAGCCGCCGGGGCGGGACGCGTCCTTGGCGATCGCGCTCAGCAGCGTGCCGTTCTGGACCATCTTCGCGCGGGTCAGCGGGAAGTTCAGGCCGGCCGGCAGCTGCCCGGTGTCCCAGCGCTGCACACGTGTGCCGTCGCGAAGCGCGTAGAAGGTCTGCGACGAGACGTTGTACAGGTCGGCCTGGCCGAGCATTCGCCCGGTCCCTACGAACACGTAGCGGTTGCGCGTCAGCGGCGCGGCGCGGATGATCGGCCCGGTCGTGACCGGCTGGATGGCGCCGCCGGCGTCGCGAAGCTGGGCGAACAGCACCGGTGCGGGCACGGGTGCGCTCGCACTCGTGAAGTCCCAGCGCCAGACGTTGCCCAGCAGGTCGCCGCCGTAGACCTCGGTGGCGGTGCCGTCGCCGGCGTCCGGCACGTAGCCGGTCACCTGCGCCAGGCCGGCCGGGTTGTCCATGCTGCCGACGCCGGTGGAGATCTTCTGCAGCAG
>CAYGZN010000624.1:0-1999 GCA_964354355.1 uncultured Burkholderiaceae bacterium
ATCGGCAAGCAGCCTGGGCATCTGCTCCTCGAGCGCGGCCATGCCGTGCGCCTCGTCGAACCCGAAGCGCTCGTGCGCCGCCGCGGGGCCGAATCGGTGGCCGTCCCAGATCTCGCGCTCCTCGTTCTTGTCGCGGCAGAACAGCACCGAGTGCGTCTTGTCGGCGGTGGCCGTGAGCACCAGCACCGACTCGGGCTCGGGAAAGCCGGTCAGGTAGTAGAAGTAGCTGTCGGGCCGGTACGGGTAGTGCGAGTCGCGGTTGCGCACGACTTCGGGTGCGGTGAACACCACCGCCACGCCGCCGCCGCGTTCGCGCATGCGCGCGGCCAGCTGCAGCCTTCGGTCCAGGTAGGGTTGCATCGTGCTCATGCCCTCAATTGTGCATCCAGTTCGGCCAGCCGGGCGGGGGTGCCCACGTCGACCCAGCGGCCGTCGTGCCGCTCGGCGCCGATGCGCCCGGCGGCCGCCGCATCGCGCAGCAACGGCGCCAGCGCGGCGCGCTGGCCGGCGGCGATGCCGCGGAACAGCTCGGGATGGTAGATGCCGATGCCCGCGAACGTCAGGCGCGGCGCACCCTCGGGCGCGGTGGCCAGGCGCCCCGAGTCCAGGCCGAAGTCGCCCCTCGGGTGGTGCTCGGGGTTGGGCACGAGCACGCACCAGGCCAGCCAGTTCAGCGCCACCAGCTGGCCACCGATCGCGTGGGCGCGGCCCACGTCGAAGTCGCACCAGATGTCGCCGTTGATCACCAGGAACGGCTCGTCGCCGAGCATCGGCAGCGCCCGCGCGATGCCGCCCGCGGTCTCCAGCGCCTGGCCCTCGGCCGAGTAGCGGATCCTCAGGCCCCATGCGGAGCCGGGCCCGAGCACGCGCTCGATCTGATCGCCCAGCCACGCGTGGTTGATCACGACCTCGGTGAAGCCGGCCTGCGCGAGCCGTTCGAGGTGCCAGCCGATCAGCGGCTTGCCGCCGGCGGGCAGCAGCGGTTTGGGGCACCGGTCGGTCAGCGGGCGCATCCGCTCGCCGCGTCCGGCCGCCAGGATCATCGCCCTCATCGAGGCGGCCGCAGGTGACCGTCGATGATCGCCAGGCCGTCCGGCACACCCGAGCGCGTGTCGCGTCGCATCAGAAGGTGTAGCCCGCCTGCGCGGCGTGGCCCTCGATGCGCTCGACGAGCCACGACAGCGGGCCCAGCGCGGCATACCGGCCGACGACGCCACGCACGTAGGCAAGCACCAGCGGCATGTCGGCGATGTACCGGTCCTTGCCGTCGCGGTGGCACAGCCGCGCGAAGATGCCCAGCACCTTCAGGTGCCGCTGCAGGCCCATCCATTCGAAGTCCTGGTAGAACGCGCCGAAGTCGCCGGCCACGGGCAGGCCCGCCGCGCGCGCCTGCTCCCAATAGCGCACGGCCCAGTCGATCACGCGTTCCTCGTCCCAGCGGATGTAGGCGTCGCGCAGCAGCGAGACCAGGTCGTACGTGATCGGTCCGTACACGGCATCCTGGAAGTCGAGGATGCCCGGATTGCGCTCGCCCGCGAGCACCATCAGGTTGCGCGAGTGGTAGTCGCGGTGCACGAACACGCGCGGCTGCGCCAGGTTGTTGGCCAGGATCGCCTCGAACGCGTCGTCGAGCACCTGCCGCTCGGAGGGCTCCAGCGTGACGCCCTTGTGGCGCGCCACGTACCAGTCGGGATACAGCATCAGCTCGCGCAACAGCAGCGCGCGATCGTAGTCGGGAAACACGCCCGGGCGGCTCGCACGCTGCATGCGCACCAGCGCCCCCAGCGCGTCGCCGTACAGCGATGGTGCCGATTCCGCATCGAGGCTGGCCAGGTAGGTCGTCTGGCCGAAGTCGGTCAGCAGCAGGAACCCGTGCGCCAGGTCGGATTCGAGCACGGCCGGCACGCTGACGCCGGCGGCCCCGAACACCGCCGCGGCGTGCACGAACGGGCCGCAGTCCTCCATCGGCGGCGGGGCGTCCATCGCGACGAGGCTGTCG
>CAYGZN010000625.1:0-1998 GCA_964354355.1 uncultured Burkholderiaceae bacterium
CCACGGGCGGGCTGGTGACGATCGACGGCATCGATACGCGCCAGGTCGACCCGGCCGACCTGCGCGGCGCGGTAGGGCTGCTGCCGCAGGAGTCGCGGCTGTTCCTGGGCACGCTGCGCGACAACCTCGAGCTGGCCCGCGGCGACCAGCCGGCCGACGACGAGCGCCTGCTGGCGGTGCTGCGACAGTTCGGGCTGGACAGTTTCATCGCACGCCACCCGCGCGGGCTGGACATGCCGATCGGCGAGGACGGCCTGGGACTGTCGGGCGGCCAGAAACGCCTCGTCGCACTGGCGCGGCTGGCGCTGCGCGACCCGCGGGTCGTGCTGCTGGACGAGCCCACCAGCGGGCTCGACCAGGGCACCGAGCGCATGGTGCTGACGGCGCTCGCGCAGTGGGGTCGCGGGCGCACGCTGGTCGTCGTCACGCACCGGCCGCAGCTGCTGGAGCTGGCCGATCGGATCGTCGTGCTCGAGCAGGGCCGCGTCGTGCTCGACGGCCCGAAGGCCGCGGCCCTCGAGCAGCTGCAGAAGGGCATCTCGATCGCCGCCGACAGCCGGGAGCCGAGCCGTGTTCCGGGCTAGCCCGCGGCGCACCAGCGGCGGACTGGCCGCGCCGGCGGTGCGCGGCCCGTGGATCGCCTTCGGCTCGATTGCGCTGCTGGCCGCGCTGATCGGCAGCTTCGTGCTGTGGGCCTCGTGGGCCGAGCTCGAGGAGGTCACGCGCGGCAGCGGCCGCGTGATCCCGTCGAGCAAGGAGCAGGTGATCCAGAGCCTGGAGGCCGGCGTGCTGACCGAGATGCACGTCAAGGAGGGCCAGCTCGTCGACAAGGGCGCGCTGCTGCTGCGGGTCGACGACACGCGCGCGTCCGCGCTGTTCCGCGAGCTGCAGGGCAAGGCGGTGGCGCTGTCGGCGCAGGCCACGCGGCTGCGCGCGGAGGCCTACGGCAGCAAGCTGGAGTTTCCGCCCGAGGTGCGCGGCGCGCCGGCGGTGATGCGTCGCGAGACCGAGGCGTTCAACGCGCGCACCCGCGCGCTGGACGAAGGCGTGGCGGGCCTGAAGAACGGCATCGCGCTGCTCGACCGCGAGATCGAGATCACCGAGCCGATGGTGGGACGCGGGCTGGTCTCCGAGGTCGAGCTGCTCAAGCTCAAGCGTCAGCGCAACGACCTGGCCATGCAGCAGGTCGACCGGAAGAACCGCTTCCGCGCCGAGGCCGCCGCCGAGCTCAACCGGGTGGAAGCCGAACTGGCGCAGACCCGCGAGAGCGCCAACGCGCGGGCCGACGCCTACCGGCGCACCGAGATCCACTCGCCGATGCGCGGCACCGTCAAGAGCATCCGCGTGTCGACGATCGGCGGCGTCGTGCAGCCGGGCCAGGAGATCATGACCATCGTGCCGTCCGAGGACACGCTGATCATCGAGGCGTTCGTCAAGCCCGCCGACGTCGCCTTCGTGCGCCCCGGCCAGAAGGCGGTCGTGAAGCTGTCGGCCTACGACTATGCGATCTACGGCGGTCTGCCCGGCACGGTGGAGTTCATCAGCCCCGACACGCTGCGCGACGAGCGCCGCGGCAGCCTGGCCGGCGCCGACACCGAGGAGAGCGGCGCGTACTACCGGGTGCTGGTGCGCACGCAGACCAACGCGCTGCGCCAGCCCGACGGCAAGGAACTGCCGATCATCCCCGGCATGACCGCCACGGTCGAGATGCTGGCCGGGCGCAAGACCGTGCTGCAGTACCTGCTCAAGCCGCTGAACCGCGCTAGCGAAGGGCTGCGCGAACGCTGAGCGAGACCATCATCTCGTGGATCGCCTGCGGGCCGAATCGCCGGCGCTGCGTCGCCCGCGCCGCCAGGTCGATGGCCGGGTCGTCCAGCGCGCGCAGGACCGCCGCTGCGAAGTGCGGGGCGTCGGGCGCGACCGCGATGCAGCGCCTGACCTCCTCGGGCAGGCCGAACACGCCTTCGGGCGTCGACACGATCGGCCGGTCGGTCGTCA
>CAYGZN010000626.1:0-1992 GCA_964354355.1 uncultured Burkholderiaceae bacterium
CTGCGCCACCAGATCAATGCGAGGAAGGTCGCGACCACTGCCGTGAGCGCGACCGACAGCCGTGGCATCAGCAGCGCAACGAACCCGCGCCAGTCGGCCACGCGGCGCATCGCCTCGGTCGGGCCGATCACGAGCTCGAACAGTCGCCGGTCGCCGCCGGCGGCTGCGGGCGTGACCTGGACCTCGAGAACGTGTCGCCCAGGGCCCAGCAGCGCGGTCGGAATGTCGACGAACAGCGGCCGGCGCCAGAACACGGCGGTGCGCGCGTCGCTGCCGGGCAGCTGCGCCAGCAGTGCGCCGTCGAGACGGATCAGGCCGCCGTCGCGCAGCCGGCTGGTGTACAGCGCCATCGCGGCCGGCTCGCGCGCGGGCACGTCGAAGTCGAACCGGTAGGTCGCGCTGACCCGTCCGTTCGAATCCTGTGCCCGCCACGCATGCGGCAGCTCGATCGCGACGGGATCCGTCGCCCCGGCGGACCCGGTGGTGCCGCCCGAGAAGCTCACCTCGCCGCGGGTCAGGCGCACGGCCTCGGGCGGCAGCGCGCCGTTGCCGCAGCCGGCGAGCGCCACGCTCGCCAGCAGTGCCGGACCGACGAGCGCGCGAGCGGCGGCAGCGGCCACCGCTGTCAGCCCCGGTGCCGTGTCGCCCCGCGACGCGGGTCCTCGCCGCCTGCGCTACGCATCGCCGGGTGCGATCGGCGAGCAGAACCAGAGCTTGTTGCCCTCGCTGTCGAGGAAGCTGCCGACGTAGAAGCCCTCGTCGGGATACGGCTGCACCCGGTCGCCGATCGTCACCCCGCGCGCAGTCAGTTCGCGCTCGGTGTCGGGCGCATGGTCGGTCGCCACCGTCAGGCGCGGATTGAGCTGGGCCGTCGGCGCTGCGTACCAGCCGTCGGCGACCGATTTGAGCATCACGATCACGTTGCCCAGCAGGAATCCGACCTGGCGCGTGCCTTCGAAGGCGGGCGGCAGGCCCAGCGTCTCGCCGTAGAAGCGCCTGGCCCGCGCCAGGTCGGTCGCGGCCAGCGCCGCGACCTTGACGCGCTGGAAACCGAGTGCTGCACTGTCCATCGGCACCTCCGGATCGGCCCGCCGCGGGCCTGGGTCGATCAGATCAGCTGGCGCTGCTGGGCCTCGAAGACGGCCTCGCCCCGCGACGTGACCTCGAGCTTCTGGTAGATGTTGCGCACGTGGGCCGTGACGGTGTGCGCGGAGATGCCGAGCATCTGAGCGATGTCGGCGAAGCGCGCCCCCTTGGCGAGCAGGCGCAGGATCTCGGCCTGGCGCGCCGTCAGCGGCGACACCCCGGCCGGCACGCCGTCGGCAGCTGCCGACGGCAGCTGGAAGCGGTTCAGCAGCCTGCGGGCGATCGACGGCGTGATCGGCGAGCCGCCGCCGCGCATCAGCTGGATGCAGTCGATCAGCTGGCCGGCGCTGCTGTCCTTGAGCAGGTACCCGTTGGCGCCTGCCGCGATGCTGCCGAGCACGTGGTCGTCGTCACCGAACACCGTCACGACCAGCACGTCGCAGCCGGGATGCCGGTCGTTGGCGAGCCGGATCAGGTCGGTGCCCGAGCCGCCCGGAAGCCCGAGGTCGATCATGTACACGTCGGCAGGGGTGTCGCAGATCATGCGATGGCCGTCGTGATACGCGCGGGCCGAGCCGCACAGCGTCAGCTCGGGCGCGTGCGCGACGAGCATGCGGAACCGCTCGAAAAAGACCGGATCGTCCTCGACGATCGCCACTGATACGCGCGCCAAAGTCGGACCCCCGGTCACGCTGCCGATGCGAAGCGATCGAGCCTACTCCTGCGTCGCGGCCCGGGCAATACCGCGAACCTGCGAGTGCGTCGCGGCCGGCGGCCATGCCGCACGCGCGGCATGCCGCCTTCGTGGGATGGCCGGCGACGCCGGCCGGCCGGATACTCCTGCGGCCGCGACCGCTCGGCACACAGGAGGTTCCAGATGCCGCTCACCCGCCTGCGCACCGCGCT
>CAYGZN010000627.1:0-1983 GCA_964354355.1 uncultured Burkholderiaceae bacterium
GGGCGTCGTCATGGAGACGCTGAACCTGGCGCAGACGCGCGGATACGGCACCGGCGGCACGGTGCACGTGGTGATCAACAACCAGATCGGGTTCACCACGTCGGATCCGCGTGACTCGCGCTCGACGCTCTACTGCTCCGACGTCGTGAAGATGATCGAGGCACCGGTGTTCCACGTCAACGGCGACGATCCCGAGGCGGTCGTGTTCGTCACGCAGCTCGCGATGGACTTCCGCAAGCAGTTCAAGAAGGACGTCGTGGTCGACATCGTGTGCTTCCGCAAGCTCGGGCACAACGAGCAGGACACGCCGGCGCTGACGCAGCCGCTGATGTACAAGAAGATCGCCGTGCACCCCGGCACCCGCAAGCTGTACGCGGACAAGCTCGAAGCGCAGGGCATGCTGGGCGCCGGCGAGGGCGACCAGCTGGTCAAGTCGTTCCGCGCCGCCATGGATGCAGGTCGCCACACGTCGGACCCGGTGATCTCGAACTTCAAGAGCAAGTTCGCCGTCGACTGGTTGCCGTTCCTGAACCGCAAGTGGACCGACGCGGCGGACACGGCCGTGCCGATGACCGAGCTGCGCCGGATCGCGGGCAAGATCACGACGGTGCCGGCCACGCTCAAGCTGCACCCGCTCGTCGAGAAGGTGATCGCCGATCGCCGCGCGATGGGGGCCGGCGACCTGGCTCTGGACTGGGGCATGGGCGAGCACATGGGCTTCGCCACGCTGCTGGCCAGCGGCTACGCGGTGCGGCTGTCGGGCCAGGACTCCGGGCGCGGCACCTTCACGCACCGGCACGCGGTGCTGCACGACCAGAACCGCGAGCGCTTCGATTCGGGCTACTACGTCCCGCTGGAACACGTCGCCGACAACCAGGGCCGCTTCACCGTCATCGACTCGGTGCTGTCCGAGGAGGCGGTGCTCGCGTTCGAATACGGGTACGCAACGGCCGAACCGAACGCGCTGGTGATCTGGGAGGCGCAGTTCGGCGACTTCGTCAACGGTGCGCAGGTCGTGATCGACCAGTTCATCTCGTCGGGTGAGACCAAGTGGGGTCGCGCCTGCGGTCTGGCCATGATGCTGCCGCACGGCTACGAGGGGCAGGGGCCCGAGCACTCGTCGGCGCGCCTCGAGCGGTTCCTGCAGCTGTGCGCCGAGAACAACATGCAGGTCTGCCAGCCGACCACGCCGGCGCAGATCTTCCACCTGCTGCGGCGCCAGATGATCCGGATGTTCCGCAAGCCGCTGGTGATCCTGACCCCCAAGTCGCTGCTTCGCAACAAGGACGCGGTCTCCTCGCTCGACGAGCTGGCCCGGGGTGGCTTCCAGACGGTGATGCCCGAGACCGTTGCCGGCATCGACCCGAAGAAGGTCCGGCGCGTCGTCGTGTGTACCGGCAAGACCTACTACGACCTGCTCGCCGCCCGACGCGAGCGCGAGCTCGACGACGTGGCTTTGCTGCGCGTCGAGCAGCTCTATCCGTTCCCGCACAAGACCTTCGAGTCCGAATTGCGCAAGTTCCCGGGCGCCACCCACGTGGTGTGGTGCCAGGACGAGCCGCAGAACCAAGGGGCCTGGTTCTTCGTGCAGCACCACATCGAGGACGCGCTCAAGGAAGGCCAGCGGCTGAGCTACGCCGGGCGGCCGGCCTCGGCGTCGCCGGCCGCGGGCTACTACGACAAACACTACGCGCAGCAGAAGGACCTGATCAACGCTGCGTTGGGCGATGCGCCCAGGAGCCGGGCCAGGAAGGCCTGAAGCGGAGCAACACGAACATGGCACTGATCGAAGTCAAGGTCCCACAGCTGTCCGAGTCGGTGGCGGAGGCCACGCTGTTGCAGTGGCACAAGCAGGTCGGAGAGGCGGTCGAGCGCGACCAGAACCTGATCGACATCGAGACCGACAAGGTCGTGCTCGAGCTGCCGGCACCCGAGGCCGGGGTGCTGGTCAAGGTGCTCAAGGCTGACGGCGGCACCGTCGTG
>CAYGZN010000628.1:0-1982 GCA_964354355.1 uncultured Burkholderiaceae bacterium
CGCCGGGTGCGGCCAGCGCATCGAGCGCCGCGCAGCCGGCCGCCGCGCAGATCGGGTTGCCGTTGAGCGTGTTGGTGGCCCACACCACCTGCGCCTTGGGCCGGTTGCGTGCATCGAGCACGGCCATCACGTCGCTGCGCCCGGCCACGACGGCCAGCGGAAAGCCGCCGCTGATCGCCTTGCCGTAGCACGCCATGTCGGGCACCACGCCGTAGCGCTCCTGCGCGCCGCCCCACGCGATGCGAAAGCCGGTGACGATCTCGTCGAAGATCAGCACGATGCCCAGCCGGCGGGTGACGTCGCGGATCGCCTGCAGGAAGCCCGGCTCGGGCAGCAGCACCCGCTGCAGCGGCTCGACGATGACGGCGGCCAGATCCTTGGCGTGCCGCTCGATCATCGCCACCGCGGCGGCGGTCTCGTTGAACGGCGTCACCAGCACCATGTCGCCGAGCTCGGCCGGCACGCCCACCGAATCGGACTTCGCGTGCGGGTAGTCCGACGCGGCGGTCGGCACGGTGCCCCACAGCCCGTAGTCGTGCATGCCGTGCCAGGCGCCCTCGAACTTGAGGATCTTGCTGCGCCCGGTGAACGCGCGCGCGATGCGCAGCGCGTAGTAGGTCGCCTCGGTGCCCGAGCCGGTGTAGTGCACGCAGTCGGCGCACGGGATCGCCTCGACCAGCCGGCGCGCGAGCGCGATCTCGGGCTCGTTCAGGAAGTAGTACGTCGTGCCCTTGGGAAGCCGCCGGGTCACCGCCTCGGTCACCCCTGCGTGCCCGTGGCCCAGCAGCACCGGCCCGGAACTGAGGTGGTAGTCGATGTACTCGCGCCCCGCGACGTCCCACACCCGGCTGCCCTGGCCGCGCTCGACGACCAGGTTCAGCTCGGGCGGCAGCACGAACAGGCCGGTGCCGCCCCCGGCGAGGTACCTTCCCGCGTCGGCCAGCAGCGATGCCTGGCGGGCCGCTGCGTCGCTGGTCTGGGTCATGGCCGTGCTCCCCCTTCGTTCGATAAGGGCATAGTATTGACGCGATCGTCAGGCCGCAAGCGGGCGTCGCGTTCGAAATCGGAAAAGGGGAGACACAGGTGAACGACACCTCGGGCCGGGCCGGCGCCACGGCCAGCCGCGTGATCTGCAACATCGACTTCGACAAGCCGGGCAAGCAGGTGGGTTACCTGCGGGTGCCCTTCTCGCGCAACGACGCCGGCTGGGGCACGATCGAGGTGCCCATCGCCGTCGTCAACGGCGCACCGGGCGGGGCGCGCGCGATGTTCTCCGGCGGCGTGCACGGCGACGAGTACGAGGGCCAGATCGCGGTCGCGCGACTGGCGCGCACGATCGACGCCGCCAGCCTGCGCGGGAGGCTGATCCTGATGCCGATGGTCGACCTGCCGGCCGCGCTGGCCGGCCGCAGGCTGTGCCCGCTCGACGACCGCGACCTGAACCGGCAGTTCCCCGGCGATGCGCGCGGCAGCTTCACCCAGATGCTTGCGCACTTCATCGACTCGGTCGTGCTGCCGCAGCTCGAGGTGACGGTCGACGTGCACTCGGGCGGCCACGGCATGGAGTCCGCGCTGTCGACCAACATGCACTACCTGGACGACGCGCGCCAGCGCGAGCGCACGCTGGCGCTGGCCGCCGCGTTCGGCGCACCGTTCAACGTCGTGTTCTGGGGCGTGGACGAGGGGGCCACGATGCCCTCGGCCGGCGAGAAGCGCGGCCTGCTGGCCATCGGCACCGAGCTGGGCGGCTGGGGCCGCGTCAACGTCGAGGGCGTGCGCATCGCCGAGCGCGGCCTGCGCAACGTCCTGAAACACCTCGGCATGGTCGATGGCGTGCCCGACACGGGCCAGCGCGACGGCACGGCAACCACCCGGCACATGGGCGTGCGCAGCCAGGAGCAATACGTGTTCGCGCCCACCGACGGCCTGTTCGAGCCGCGCCACGTCGCGGCACAGGACGTGTCGGCCGGCGAGGTCGCCGG
>CAYGZN010000629.1:0-1980 GCA_964354355.1 uncultured Burkholderiaceae bacterium
GTTTCGCGCGGCGCAGGCGCAGGCGTATGCCGCGTTCATGGCGCGCGGGCGGTCTGCGCTCGGCCTGTTCGACAAGCCGTTCGTGTCCTGGCGGGAGGACGTCGCGCTGTTCATGGGGCCGCGACGCGCGGGGTTCTCCGCACTGAACCTCGAGGACCTGACGCAGGTCGAGCTCGACAGCCGCCGTCTGATGGTCGAGCACCTGGCCTTTTATCGCGCGCACGCGCCCGGTTTTGCGAACGCTTACCTGATGCAGATGGCCCCGCAGATCGGCGCGCGTCATTCGCGGCGCATCATCGGCGTCGGTCGGGTGCAGCGCGCCGACTGGGCGTGTGGCGTGGTGCACCCCGACGAGGTCGGCATCAGCCCGTCGCCGGCGCCGCGGTTTGCGAACGTGTCGGTGCCGTTCTCGTGCCTGGTTCCACGGCGGCTTGCGAACGTGCTTGCCCCCGGCAAGCACCTGTCGAGCGACCCGGCATCGCACGGGTTCATGCGGGAGATTCCGCAGTGCTGGCTCACCGGCCAGGCCGCCGGCGTCGCCGCCGCGCAGGCGCTGGCAGGCGGCCACGACCTGCGCCGCCTGCCGGTCGGGCCGCTGCAGCGTGCGCTGCAGGCGCAGGGGGTCCTGCTGCGCGCGCTCGAGGGCGACACCCCTGCGCCGCACGCCGAGCCGCTGGCCGGACACGCGTCTGCGGGTGCGGACACCGGGCCGGGTGCGGATACCCAGCGCACCGTGCGACTCGCGTCCACGGGCGCCGCCGACGCAGCCGAGCCCGACCCCGGCGCACGCGCCGTGCGCCGCTTCCGCGACCCGGGCTACGTGCCGCTGTGCGAGACGCTGGCCGACGTGCGCCGCGGCATCGACGCGCTGGACGAACGGATCGTGGGGCTGATTGCGCAGCGTGCGCAACTGGTGCGCGATGCGACCCGGTTCAAGCGCGACGCCTACCAGGCGGCCGCGCCGGCGCGCCAGGCCGAGGTCTTCGCCCGGGTGCGCGAACTGGCGCGGCCCCGGGAGGGCGACTGGCGCGACCTGCCCGACG
This sequence comes from uncultured Burkholderiaceae bacterium, assembly GCA_964354355.1. Taxonomy (GTDB): domain Bacteria; phylum Pseudomonadota; class Gammaproteobacteria; order Burkholderiales; family Burkholderiaceae_E; genus CAYGZN01. Next base: position 1,044 of record CAYGZN010000629.1, read on the forward strand.
TGGTCGAGGCGACGTATCGCACGATGGTCGGCGCGTTCATCGCACGCGAGCAGGTGCTGCTGGACTCGACCGAGCCGATCGAGTCCGCCGCGCAGGCCGAACCGGGGGCGGGCCCGACGTAGCTTCGAAAGCGACGGCCCCGACGATCCACACCGCCCACGACGATCCACGACGACGACCACCACCGCGACCACCGCGACCACGACGCCCACGGAGTAACAATGCACGCTGATCCCCCCACTGCTGCGCCCGTACGGGCGGTCCCGATCGCCGGCACCGCACCGGTGCACCCGGTTCGCCCGGCGTCTCCGTTGGGTCGGGTGCGTGGGGTGCGTGCCGCACGCGCCCCCGGGTGCCACGCCGCGTGGCGGCTTGCCGCGGCGCTGATCGCGGGGGCGCTGGGGGCAGGGGTCGCGCCGACTGCGTCGGCCCAGTCCGCCCAGCCCGCGCCGGCGCAGGACTGGCCGAGCCGGCCCGTGCGCTTCGTCGTGCCGTTCGGGCCCGGCAGCACCCCCGATGTGCTCGCGCGACTGGTCGGCGACAAGCTCGCGCAGTCGCTGAAGCAGCCGGTGATCGTCGAGAACCGGCCCGGCGCGGGCGGCAACGTCGGCACCGATTCGGTCGCCAAGGCCGCCCCCGACGGGTACACGGTCGGCGTGTCGATCACCGGCCCGCTGGTCAACAACACGGTGCTGTACCGCAAGCTGCCCTACGATCCGTTCACCGACCTCGCACCGGTCACGCTCGCGGCCGTGCAGCCCAACGTGCTGGCGGTCTCGTCGGATCTGGGCGTCGACAACGTGGCCGACCTGCTGGCGCTGCTGCGGCGCAACCCCGGCAAGTACAACTACGCGTCGGTCGGCGCCGGCACGGTCTCGCACCTGTCGATGGAGCTGATCAAGGCCCGCACCGGCACCTACATCGTGCACGTGCCGTA
>CAYGZN010000630.1:0-1967 GCA_964354355.1 uncultured Burkholderiaceae bacterium
CGATCTTCACGCAGACGTGGTACGCGTTCCCCGAGGTGCCCGACGCCGACGCGCTGCTGTCCAAGTGGCAGACGCTGCGGCAGTGGCGCGGCGACGTGATGCGCAAGCTCGAGGCGCTGCGCGCCACCGGAGCGATCGGCTCGTCGCTGCAGGCCGAGGTCACCGTGCGAGCCGGCGGCGAGCTGTTCGAGACGCTGGCCAGCCTGGGCAACGACCTGCGGTTCGTGCTGATCACCTCGCAGGCGCGCCTGGAGGAATCGGACGCGCCGCCCGAGGCGCCGGCCGAGATCGACGTGACCCCGAGCGCACATGCCAAGTGCGAGCGCTGCTGGCACTGGCGCGAGGACGTCGGCGCCGACGCGGCACACCCGGGGCTGTGCGGGCGATGTGTGCAGAACCTGCACGGTGCGGGCGAGCCGCGCCACTTCGCGTGAGACGGGGCCGATCGTGAGCCGGGGTGGATCGAAGGGGGCTCGCAGCACGCTGCTGCCATGGCTGGCGCTGGCCGGCATCGTGGTGCTGCTCGACCAGCTGACCAAGCTGGTCGTGGTGCGGGGCTTCGCACTGGGCGAACGCCAGCCGGTGATCCCCGGCTGGTTCGACTTCACGCTCGTCTACAACCGCGGCGCGGCCTTCAGCTTCCTGGCCGGCGCCGACGGCTGGCAGCGCTGGTTCTTCATCGGCGTCGGCGTGGCGGCCGCCGGCTTCATCCTGTACCTGCTGGTGCGCCACGGATCGCAGAAACTGTTCGGCGTGGCGCTGGCGCTTATCCTGGGCGGTGCGATCGGCAACGTGATCGACCGCATCGCGCGCGGCCAGGTCGTCGACTTCCTGCTCGCACACTGGCAGGACCGCTGGTACTTCCCCGCGTTCAACGTCGCCGACGCCGCGATCACCGTCGGCGCGGCGCTGCTCATCCTTGACGAACTCCTCAGAGTCGGCAAGAGTCGCTGAATGAATGCTTCTGCGCCCACCCAGCCCGCCGATGCCGGGGAGCTCGCCGGCCGCCACATCCTGCTGGGCGTCACGGGTGGCGTCGCGGCGTTCAAGGCCTGCGAGCTGGCCCGCGAACTGCAGCGGCGCGGTGCCTCGGTTCAGGTGGCCATGACCGAGGCCGCCACCCGGTTCGTCGGTCCGGCCAGCTTCCAGGCGCTGACCGGCAAGCCGGTCTTCGACGACCAGTGGGATGCGCGCATCGACAACCGGATGGCGCACATCGAGCTGTCGCGCGGCGCGGACGCGGTGCTGGTGGCGCCCGCAACGGCGGACTTCATGGCCAAGCTCGCACACGGCCTGGCCGACGACCTGCTGTCGACGCTGGCGCTGGCGCGCGACTGCCCGCTGCTGCTGGCGCCGGCGATGAACCGCCAGATGTGGAGCCATCCGGCCACCCAGCGCAACGTGCGCCAGCTGGTCGACGACGGCGTCGTTCTGATCGGTCCCGACGCGGGCGAGCAGGCCTGCGGCGAGACCGGCATGGGGCGCATGCTCGAGCCCGAGCAGATCGTCGAGGAGACGATCGCGCATTTCGCGCCCCGGCACCTGGCCGGGCGGCGCGTGCTGCTGACGGCCGGGCCCACGTTCGAGCCGATCGATCCGGTGCGCGGCATCACCAACCTGTCCAGCGGCAAGATGGGCTACGCGCTGGCGCGCGCGTGCCGGCACGCGGGCGCCGCGGTCACGCTGGTGTCCGGCCCGACGGCGCTGGCCGCCCCGCAGGGTGTGCGCACCCTCCAGGTCACGACGGCCCGCGACATGCTGGCCGCGGTGCAGGCCGAGGTGGCCGGCCAGGACGTCTTCATTTCGGTCGCCGCAGTCGCCGACTGGCGGGTGGCCAACGTCTCGGGCCAGAAGCTGAAGAAGACCGACGGCAAGCCGCCGGCGCTAGAGTTCGCGCAGAACCCCGACATCCTGGCGACCGTGGCCCGCCTGCCCGGGGGGCCGTACTGCGTCGGCTTCGCCGCCAG
>CAYGZN010000631.1:0-1967 GCA_964354355.1 uncultured Burkholderiaceae bacterium
GATGCGCATCCGGGGACGCCACGTGGTCCGGCCAGCCGCGGCGAAGGCCGACGCTTGACGGCACGGCACCTTCGTGGCGCCGACGGTGATCGAGATCGAATCGCTGGCGGAACTCGGCCGCGAGGTGTTCGGGCCGGTGCTGCACGTGCTGCGCTACGCGCGCGACGCGCTGCCCGTGCTGCTGGAGCAGATCCGCGACACCGGCTACGGGCTGACGATGGGCGTGCACACGCGCGTCGACGAGACCGTGGCACAGGTGGTCCGGGCCGCGCGCGCGGGCAACGTCTACGTCAACCGGAACATCGTCGGCGCGGTGGTCGGCGTGCAGCCGTTCGGAGGCGAGGGCCTGTCCGGAACCGGTCCGAAGGCGGGCGGCCCCTTGTACCTGCTACGGCTGCTCGCCGCGCACCCGCGCGACGCGGCCCGCTGCGCCGTCCAGGGCGCGGGCGCCGTGGCGCCGCTGCCGATCCGCGGCCTGGGCGACGATTCGACCGGCGCCCCCGCCGAAGCGGCGCTGCGCAGCCTCGAACGCTGGGCGCACGCCCGCGGGCGGGCCGATCTCGCTGCGGGCTGCGAACGGGTGGCGCGGGCATCGCCGGTGACGCCGTGGCGCACGCTGGCGGGCCCCACCGGCGAGTCGAACCTCTACGCGGTGCAACCTCGCGACGCGGTGCTGTGCTTGGCCGGGGACGACGCCGACCGCCTGCTGCAGCTCGCGGCCGTGCTGGCCGTCGGCAGCCGCGCCGTGTGGTCCGCCGACGCGCAGCCCCTGTGGCAGGCCCTGCCCGCCGACGTTCGCGAGCACGTGGTGCTCGCGCAGGACTGGGCCGGCCCGGGCGTGCACGTGGACGCGGCGCTGCACGCCGGACGGCCCGAGGCGGCGGCCGAAGTCACGGTCCGGCTGGCCGCACGGCCGGGGCCGATCGTGGGGCTGGCGCGGTGGCCGCTCGACGACGACGCCGCGCCCCTGGAGCGGCTGATCGTCGAGCGGTCGCTGAGCATCAACACGGCAGCCGCGGGCGGCAATGCCAGCCTGATGACGATCGGCTGACCCGGCCGCGCACACGAAGGGGTCAGGGTCCGCGAGCCGGGAAGTCCCGCACGCCCCGGGTCGTGAGCGTGCTGCGCGCCGCCAGCATGGGTCCGGGGTCGTCGCTGATGATGCCCTGCACCCCGTCGCGCCAGAGCCGCAACGCGTGCGCCGGATCGTTGACCGTCCACACGTGGGTCACGGTACCGCTGCCGCGCAGCGCGCGCGCCAGCGCCGCGATCGGCACCGGGATGCCTTTCCACCGCGGCGGGATGCACAGCGCCTGGAACGGCTGCGCACCGAAACGCCTGCCCAGGAGCGCCGGCAGCACCAGGCCGACGACGTCTGGCGTGCTCGCGCCCAGGGCGACGCCGGCGCCACGCAGCGGACGCGTCGCCTGCGGATCGAAGCCCGCCACGACGACCCGACGCGCGATGTCGTGACGGCGCAGGGCGTCGCGCATCAGTTCGGTCGCCGCCGGCGTCTTGAGCTCGACGATGCAGGGCAGCCCGCGCGGCAGCGACTCGATCGCTTCGTCGAAGGTCGGGACCGTGAGGCCCCGCCCGCGCCACGGGTACGTACGCCCGCCATCGCGGGTGAACCGGGCACCCGCGTCCAGACGCCTGAGTTGCGCCAGCGTGTGCAGCGCGACCGGCCCGCTGCCGTCGGTGGTGCGATCGAGCGTCGGGTCGTGGATCACGACGAGCTCGCCGTCGCGCGACACGCGAAGGTCGAACTCGATGGCGTCCACGCCGAGCGTCGCGGCCTGCCGGAGCGACTCGAGGGTGTTCTCCGGCGCGTGCGCGCGATGGCCGCGATGGCCGATGACGAGTCGGGCGTGCGGATCGAGCAGGATCATCTGCGGGCGGGCGTCGCGGGCCGGTCGGGGCAGGCAGGGGGTGCAGTCACCCCGCGATCATAGGCGAGCGCGTCGCGC
>CAYGZN010000632.1:0-1967 GCA_964354355.1 uncultured Burkholderiaceae bacterium
GAACGACGCCCCGCCCCCCACGGCAAGCGGCGCCCGGCCCGCCACGGCAAGCGACACGCGGCCCATCACCCCGGCCAGCGCCCGACCGATCGAATGCAACATAACGACCTCCCGTTCCCCTCGGGGACAGCTGCTGCTGCCGATTCTGCGGCCGGGCGGCGGGGTCGCGATTGATCGGTGTCAACCGATCGACTCGGGCGCCGGCGTTTCGAACCCGGCGCACGTCGGTCGACGTGCACGGCGAGCGGGCGGCGTCAGATCGTCAGCGCGCGATAGAGCGTGGTCAGGGCTTCGGGCAGGTCGGCCACGTCATCGATGACCCGGTAACGCCCGGGCTCGCACATGCGCCCGAGGTAGTCGTGGCCGGACGGGTCGATCGTGACGCACAGGGCCTGCACGCCCTGGCGACGCGCCTCCTTCAGCGCCATCGCCGTGTCCTGGATCCCGTATTCGTCGTTGCCTCGATCGGGGCCGTAGTCTTCGTCCTGCGGGTAGCCGTCGGACACGACGACCAGCACCTTCAGCCGGGCGGACTGCCGACCCAGCTTGGTCAATGCGTGGCGGATCGCCGGCCCCATCCGGGTCGAGCGCTGCGGCTGCATCGCGGCCAGTCGCGCCCAGGTGCGCGGCGAGGGCCGGTCATCGAAGTCCTTGGCCACGTGGAACTCGACCTTGAGCCGGCCCTCGCCCGAGAATCCGTACAGCGCGTAGCTGTCCCCGAGGGCCTGCAGCGCCTGGCCCATCAGCGCCAGCGATTCGCGCGCCACGTCGATGACCCGCCGCTTCGGCGTCGAGGGCCCGAGGTCGATCGGGTCGCTGCTGATCCCGTACAGAAACGGCCCGTCGTCGCGGTCGGGCTCGGCTGCGGCAGGCGCCGCCGCGGCAGCCGCTGCCGAGACAGCCGCTGCCGAGACAGCCGCCGCAATCGGGTAGCCGGTCGACGCGCTCATGTCCAGCAGGAACGCGGCGGCCACTTCGCGCTGCCCGCGGTCCCGGCGGGTGTAGAGGTGCTCGTCGGTTGCGCACCCCGATCGACGGTCGATCAGCGACTCGATCGCGGCGTCCAGATCGGGCTCCTCGCCATCGGCCACCCGGCGCACCCGCCGCCACGACGCCGGCTTGACGACGCTGAAGCGGCGCCTGACCTGCTGCGCGGTCTCGGCGTGACGCCGACGCAGGTCCCCGATGAACCCGAAGTCGTCCCCCTGCAGCCGGCGCTCGAACAGCCGGCACCAGCGCTTGACGTAGGCCTGCCGCAGATAGTCCCACTCGTCGTACCAGAAGCTGCGCGATTCGCCGTCGGGCAGATCGCGTGCCGCGGCCGTCGCATCGGGACTGCCGCGCGGATCCGCACGCCGATCGCGCGAATCACGGGGGTCGGGCGGCGCGCGCCCCGGGATGCGGTGCGGGGCGGCCGGCAGGGATCCGACGCGCGCGCCAGCGCACAGCTGCCGCACCGCTTCGGCCAGGAACTCGCCGCGGAAATCCAGCGGCATCGATCCGGGCGCCGGCTCGCTGGGCGCCGACGCGCCGCGCCCGTCGTCCGGCCCGTCGTGGCTGGCGGCCGGCACGTCGACCGCCGGCGCGGCCGGGGCGTCGTCGCCGGTCGGGGCGCGCGCCGATGGACCCGCCCCGACGCGCTCCAGCACCCGGTAGCAGGCGGCCGCAGCCCGCGCGGTGTCCTCGACGCCGGCGTCCTCGGCGTGCACCCGGCGGGCTGCATCCAGTAGCGGCGCCAGCATCCCGCAGCGGTCCGCTGCCAGCAGCGCCTCGCGGCCCGCGCCCAGCGAGTGGCGGACCAGGCCTTCGACCAGCGCGTCGACCGCCGGCAGATCGGCCACCGGCGGTCGGCCGCGCAGCGCCTGCGCCAGGACCCGATCCAGGTCGGCCGCTGCGCCCGGATAGCGTCGGCGAACGGCGAGGTCGATCCGCAGGCCTTCCAGCGTCACGAAGAGTCGCTGCATCAG
>CAYGZN010000633.1:0-1965 GCA_964354355.1 uncultured Burkholderiaceae bacterium
CAGATGGCTGTAGCAATGCGCCATCAGCTCGTTGGCCTTCTTGGTGGCGGCGTACAGCGTCAGCGGGTGTTCGGTGGAGTGGTGCTCGGAGAACGGCATGCGCGTGTTGCCGCCGTACACGCTGGAGGTCGACGCATAGACCAGGTGCCCGACGCCCGTGTGCCGGCAGCCCTCCAGCACGTTGGTGAATCCCACCACGTTCGCGTCCACGTAGGCGTGCGGGTTCTGCAGCGAGTAGCGCACACCGGCCTGCGCGGCCAGGTTCACCACGCGGTCGAACCGCTCGCGCTCGAACAGCGCCTGCATGCCCGGGCGATCGGCCAGGTCCAGCTTCGCGAACGTGAACCCCGGGCGCGGCGTGAGCCGCGCCAGGCGCGCCTCCTTGAGCTTCGGGTCGTAATAGGCGTTGAGGTTGTCCAGGCCCACGACCTGCGCACCGGCGTCCAGCAGCCGCGCCGACACGTAGCTGCCGATGAAACCGGCCGCGCCGGTGACGAGGACCTTCATTCGCGCGCTGCCTTCATGGGTGGGTCATCCCTCAGAGTCGTCCGATCGTGTGGTACTCGATGCCCGCGGCGCGCGGCAGCGCCGGCGGGAACATGTTGCGCCCGTCGAAGATCACCGGCTGCTTGAGCAGGCCGCGGATGGCTTCGAAGTCGGGGCTGCGGAATTCCTTCCACTCGGTGACGATCAGCAGCGCGTCGGCGCCTTCGAGCGCCTGCATCGGGTGCTCGGCGAAGGAAAGCGGCGGCGCAGCCCCACCCGCCAGATCCTCGAACACCCGCCGCGCCTCGGGCATGGCGACCGGGTCGTACGCGCACACGCGGGCGCCGCGACGGATCAGCTCGGTGACGACGACGCGGCTGGGCGCCTCGCGCATGTCGTCGGTGTTGGGCTTGAAGGCCAGGCCCCACATCGCGAAGGTACGGCCGGCCAGGTCCTCGCCGAAGCGCGCGACCACCTTGTCCACCAGCACGCGCTTTTGCACCTCGTTGGCCTGCTCGACGGCGCTCAGCACGTGCAGCGTGCGGCCTGCATCCGCCGCGGTGCGGATCAGCGCCTTGACGTCCTTCGGGAAACACGAGCCGCCGTAGCCCGCGCCCGAATACAGGAAGTGGTAGCCGATGCGCGGGTCCGAGCCGATGCCCTGGCGAACCAGTTCGATGTCGGCGCCCACCTTCTCGGCCAGCAGCGCCAGCTCGTTCATGAACGAGATGCGCGTGGCCAGCATCGCGTTGGCCGCGTACTTGGTCAGCTCGGCCGAACGCAGGTCCATCACGACCAGCTTCTCGTGGTTGCGCTGGAACGGCGCGTACAGCGCCTTCATCAGGAACACCGCCTGGTCGTCCTGCGCACCCACGATGATGCGGTCCGGCCGCATGAAGTCCTCGACCGCCGCGCCCTCCTTCAGGAACTCGGGGTTGGACACCACGCTGTACGGCACCTTGACGCCGCGCGCGGCCAGCTCGGCGGCGACCGCCTCGTTGACCTTGTCGGCGGTGCCCACCGGCACCGTGGACTTGTCGACCACGACCTTGTAGTCGGTCATGTGCCGGCCCACGTTGCGCGCGGCCGCCAGCACGTACTGCAGGTCGGCCGAGCCGTCCTCGTCGGGCGGCGTGCCCACCGTGATGAACTGGATCGTGCCGTGATTGACCGCGCGCTTTGCGTCCAGCGTGAACCGCAGGCGCCCGGCCGCCGCGTTGCGCCGGACCATGTCCTGCAGGCCCGGCTCGTGGATCGGAATCTCGCCGCGCTCGAGCATCTCGATCTTGCGAGGATCCACGTCCATGCACAGCACGTCGTTGCCCATCTCCGCGAGGCAGGCGCCCGAGACGAGGCCCACGTAGCCGGTTCCGATGACGGTGACTTTCACGGGGTGATTTTAACCCGCCTTCGAAATCGCCACGGTCGCCCCTGCAGGGAGGTCGACCGCGCCAGTGGGAATGGGTCGTGCCACATCGG
>CAYGZN010000634.1:0-1963 GCA_964354355.1 uncultured Burkholderiaceae bacterium
GTGCCGCCGGGCGCGCAGCGCCCGCTCGACCATGCCGAGCCCGATGATCGGCAGCGAGCTGGCAGTGCACGACACGACCACGTCGAAGCGCTCCAGGCCTTCGGACAGCTCCGCGAGCCGCAGCGTCTGCGCGCCGAACCGCTGGGCGAGCTTCTGCGCGCGCTCGGCTGTCCGGTTGGCGACGGTCAGGCTGCGCGGGTGCTGCGCGGCGAAATGGGTCGCCGCCAGCTCGATCATCTCGCCGGCGCCGACGAACAGCACGTGCGTGTCGCGCAGGTCCTCGAACAGGCGCTGCGCCAGGCGAACCGACGCGGCCGCCATCGACACCGAATGCGCGCCGATCTCGGTCTGGCTGCGGACCTCCTTGGCGACGGCGAACGAGCGCTGGAACAGCTGGTGCAGGTGGGTGCCCAGTGCCTGCGCTTCCTGTGCGAGCCGCGCGGCCTCCTTCATCTGGCCCAGGATCTGCGGCTCGCCCAGCACCATCGAGTCCAGTCCCGACGCAACGCGAAACGCGTGCCTCACGGCCTGGTTCTCGGGCAGCGAGTACAGGTGCTCCGCCAGGTCGCCGCTTCCGCCCGCCAGCCCGTTTCGCTGGGCGATCCAGTGCGCGATCGCCGGGCGCGCCTCGTGCAGCGACGGCGTTGCGCAGTAGATCTCGGTGCGGTTGCACGTCGAGAGGATTGCGCTCTCGGGAACGAGCGTGCGCAGCTGGCCTCTCAGGTCGGCGAGCGCGTCGCGCAGCGCATCGCCCGGGAATGCGACCTGCTCGCGCAGCGCAAGCGGCGCGGTCGTGTGGTTCAGGCCGAGGGTCAGCAGGTGCAAGGTCGACGACGCTAAGGGCTTGATTCGCCTCGGATGATACCTTCTGTCAGGGATTCGCGTCGCTCGGCAGCCACAGCTCGAGGCAGGCGCCGCGCGGCATCCGGTTGCTGGCGCTCACCGTCCCGCCGTGGCGCAGGCTCACGGCAGCCACGAAGGCGAGCCCCAGGCCGGCGCCCTCGTGTGGCATGCGCTGCGGTCCGCGCCAGTAGGGCTCGAACACGTGCGGCAGGTCCTCGGGCGCGATGCCGGGCCCGTCGTCGCCGACGGACAGCCGCCAGCCGCCGTGGTCGTGCTCGATGCCGAGCGTCACCGTCGAGCCGCGTGGGCCGAAGCGCGTCGCGTTGTCCAGCAGGTTGACCAGCGCGCGACGGACCAGTTGCGCGTCGCACGTGCGCGGCGCCGCAGCGTCGCCCTGCGGGTCGCGGCCTGCGTCGTGACCTGCGTCACGACCCGAGTCAGTACCCGCGTGGCCGCCCACGGCGCGCGGGGCGGTGACGAAGATGCGCACGCCGCGCTCGCGGGCGAGCTGCCAGCACGCATCCGCGGCTTCGTTCGCCAGATCGAGCAGGTCGTGCGGGACACGCTGCAGCGGCTGCGACTCGGCGCGGGCCAGTTGCATGAAGCCGTCGGTCAGCTCCAGCGCCCGGCTCGAGTGCTTTGCGATCTGCGCGGCGGCGCCGGCGTCCAATCCGCGGTCCCGCACGGCGTCCGGTCCGGCGTCCCGCACGGCGTCCGGTCCGGCAGGGGGTCCGCCGGCGCGGCCCGCCCGCAGCAGGCTCAGGATCGCCAGGTGCGGGGCGCGCAGGTCGTGCGACAGGAACCTCAGCGTCTGTTCGCGCTCGCGCTGCGCAGCCTGCAGCCGCACGAGCGTCGTGTTCAGGTTGTGGTTGAGCCGGCGGATGCGGGCCGCCGCGTTGTGCAGCCGCTGCAGGTGCTGCGCGATCGGCTCGGAGGATCGCGTCGGTTCCGGCGATTCCGGGTGTGCGTCGGCCAATGGCTCGCCTTCGAGGAACGGCCGTTCGTGTTCGATCTCGTAATCTATGTCAGGTACAGTGGTGACGTATTCGATGACGTGTCGATAGGCCGATTCGCGCGTCTCGCCCGGCCCCCCGAGGAGGAGGTCGAACATGCAGGTCAG
>CAYGZN010000635.1:0-1960 GCA_964354355.1 uncultured Burkholderiaceae bacterium
CGCTAGGTAGACGAACGCCGGCATCGTGTCCTATTCGCGGTGGTACGGGTGCCGCGCGTTGATCGACCCGGCGCGATAGAGCTGCTCGGCGAGCACGACGCGAACCAGCGCGTGCGGCAGGGTCAGCGACGACAGCCGGATGCGCTCGTGCGCGTCACGCTTGAGCGCGGCGTCGACGCCGTCGGGCCCGCCGATCAGCAGCGCGACGGCGTGCGCGTCGCGCTGCCAGGATGCCAGACGGGCTGCCAGGCCTGCACTGTCGAGGTCTTCGCCCCGCTCGTCGAGCACCACGATCCGGGACCCCGCGGGCAGCGCCTCGCGGATGCGCTGGGCTTCACGCGCCATGCACGGGACCGGTCCGACGCCCCCGGTGCGCGGCTCGGCCTTGACGGCGCGCCACTCCAGGCGCAGTTCCGCCGGCATGCGGCGGCCGTAGTCCTGGACCGCCGCTTCGACCCAGGCGGGCATGCGGGTTCCCACGGCGATCACGCGCAGCAGCATCGCGATCGGTCCGGGCAGCGCCGCCGCTCAGCCGGCGCCCGCGCGGGCCTTGCCGAGCCTGACGCGGACCGGCTTGCCGCCCCAGATCTCCTCGAGGTTGTAGTAGCTGCGAATGCCGGGCTGCATGATGTGCACGACCACGTCCCCCAGGTCGACCAGCACCCACTCGCCCGTCTCCTCGCCTTCGACCGAGAGTACGTGGCCGCCCTTGTCCTTGACCTTGTCGCGCACGTTGGAGGCCAGCGCGCGGCTCTGGCGGTTGGACGTCGCGCTGGCGATCACGACCCGATCGAACAGGCTCGTCAGCTCGGTGGTGTTGAACACCACGATGTCCTGCGCCTTGACGTCCTCTAGCGCGTCGACCACCACCCGCTGCAGTTTCTTCAGGTCCATTCAACCTCGACGGTAGAGTGAGTGCGATTCAATATAGTCCAATACCGCCCGCGGCAACAGTTCGGCGGGGCGGTCGCCCCGCGACAGCTGATCGCGCAGCGACGTGGCCGACACCGGCACCGGCGGCATGCCGAAGAACACGATCGAGCCGGCCGGCTCGTCGGGCAGCGCGTCGCGGCCGCGCGCGGCGAGCTCGGCCTCGAGCGCGGCGGGCAGGTCTTCCAGCCCGATCCGCTCGCGGCGGGTCGCCGCGACGTGGGCCAGCTCGAACAGGCGTTGCCACTGCCGCCAGCTCGCCAGGTTGCGGAACTGATCGCTGCCCACGATCAGCACCAGCATCGCGTCGCGGCCGAGTTCGTCGCGCAACGACTCGAGCGTGTCCACCGTGTAGCTCGGCCCGTCGCGGCGCACCTCGCGATCGTCCGCGACGAAGCCGCCGCGGTCGGGCAGGCCGGCGAGCGCAAGCCGGACCATCGCCAGCCGCTGCCCGGCGCTGGCGGCCGATGCGTTCTTCTGCCACGACTGTCCGGTCGGCACGAAGCGTACCTCGTGCAGCGCCAGCGCGTCGCGAGCCGAGCGCGCCAGCGCGATGTGGCCCACGTGCACGGGGTCGAACGTGCCACCGAGGATGCCGATGCGGGGGCGCGTCATCGGTCGGGCGCGAGGCTGTGCGACACGAGGCTGCGCGATGCGAGGCAGCACGGCGCACCGTTGCGTGGCGCGGGGAAGCGGTGCGGTGCGGCGGCTCCGGGGATCGCGGCCGGCCCGCCTGGCGGCGGTCCGGCTGCCCTGCGTTCCCTTCGGAAGCGGCCGCGTCCCACGCGGCCCTTCCTCGTCCACTCCGGCGCGATCCAGTCGCCGCCCCCCCGCACCGCCCCCCCGCGCTGCGACCCGTGGGTGCGCGCGACCCGCTGGCCTGCACAACTCGAGGGAGTCTTCCCGGGTCGGGTCGTGCTTCGCTCGCGCAGCGTGGACGGGTGGCAGGGGTGCGCGGCGACTGGATCGCGCCGAGCCGACGAAGAATGGCCGCGTGGGACGCGGCCGATTCTGAAGGAGGCGAGGGCAG
>CAYGZN010000636.1:0-1960 GCA_964354355.1 uncultured Burkholderiaceae bacterium
TCGGACGAGGGGTTGCGCCAGACCAGCGCGCGGGGCGTGGCCAGATACGCGTGTGCGGCCACCGACAGCTCCGGCCCGACGTTGCCGGCGTCGACGAGGTCGGCGTCGATCGGGTACGCGTCGACGCGAATCGCTTCGAAGTCCAACCCGCTGCTCAGTCGGCTTTCTTCGCGAAGAACAGCAGCACGCCACCCGCGACCAGCAGGCCGCTGGCGATCAGCGTGCGTGCGACCGAACCCTGCCACATCGCCTCGAGCGCCACGAGCGCGCCGGCCGTCAGCAGGATTCGGGCGGTGACTGCGGTTCGCTGAGAGGGAGACAGGTCGGCCATGGTCGTGGAATCCGGAGTGCCCGAGGCGTATCCGCAGCCTTGGCCGCGATGGATCCAGCCATCGTAATCGTCCAAGGCCCGGCAGGCAGCATCATTATGCGCCCGGCGGCCCGGATTCCCGGACGAACGCACCGGGCAGGCGGGCCAGCGCCAGCTCGACCAGCGTCGCGCCGGTGCGCACGATGGTGCGCTGCCAGCCGGCGTCGGCGGGCCGGAACGCCTCGAGGACTTCGTCCTTGATCGCGCGGGTGGTCGGGTCGCTGCGGGCGCCGGGATCGCCGTGCATGTGCAGCCAGTTGTCCGAGCGCATCGCGCGGACCACCCGCATCGGTTCGTAGGTCCCGAACTCGGGGTAGCCGAACGCGAAGCGGCAGCCCGCCGGCATCGCCGCCTCCAGGCCCCGGTCGAGCAGCCCGTTCAGCGGCGTCGAGACCGACTCGCCCGAGGTGGCCGACTTGACCCAGCCCGGCCAGACCTCGCGCGAGAACGCGTAGCAGGCCGAGTCGGCCGGCGCGCCGGTCACCAGCTCGCAGGCGCCCGATTCGCCCAGGCCGGTGTGGAAGTCCAGCCACAGCACGGTGTCCGCCCGCGACAGGTGGGTGCGGACCAGCGCCAGCAGGTGCGCGGCGCCCTGCTCCAGGCGCGCGCCGCCGTACTGCATGCCGGCCGGGAACTTGTACTGGCCCCCGACGGCGGCCTGGCGGAACCGGCGCTCGCCGTGCTGCGCGACGTACGCGTCGATGCGGTGCCAGCGGGCCACCTCGCGGGGCGGGTCCAGGTCGGGCGGATTGAGCTCGTCGTACAGCAGCTCGTAGTCCGGGTCGCACAGGCCGGCATCGAAGGCGTCGAGGAAGTTGCGGTTGAAGTCGACGTTGGACTCGTTGACCCGGCGATGCCACGCGAAGCCATAGGGATTGTTGGCGTGCTGGATCACGACGGCCGTGTCGTCGGCCAGCCGCAGCTTCGGCAGCACGCGCTCGAGCACGTAGTGCTGGATCGCGCTGCCGGTGTAGCCCTCGACGCCGTGCGTGCCCGAGGACAGCACCAGCGCCCGGCGCGGCGCGCGCGCGCCGAACACCACGAAGTCCAGCGCCAGCGTCTCGCCCGACGGGCCGCGTGCGTCGATCGAGCGCGAGTCGATCAGCGCGCCGTGGCGCGGTGCCAGCCGGTGGGCCGCTTCGAGCAGCCGTTCACGCGAGACCGCGTACGAGGGCTGGAAGAAGGTCGCGAGGTCGATGCCGTCGGTGTCGCGGGTCATGGGGTGTCGGTGCTCATGGGGTTGGCCGGGGTCGATGGTCAGCGGAACGGTTCATGCACGCGGTCGGCGTGACTCGGCGGGGTCGCCGGGTGCCGAGGTCCCGCCGGCCGCGACGTCCTCGACGGTGTCGACCGTCTGGGCCAGCGCTCGCAGGTCCACGTTGGCGCCGCAGGCGAGCACGCCGACGCGCTGCCCGGGCGCGGGCCGCCACGCGCCCGACAGCAGCGCGGCCAGCGCGGCGGCACCGCCCGGCTCGACGGCCAACCGCAGCCGCTGCCACAGCCACGCCTGGGCCCGCAGGATCGCGTCGTCCGGCACCAGCACGCAGCGCGACACGTGGCGCTGCGCGATCGGGAACATCAGTTCGCCGA
>CAYGZN010000637.1:0-1959 GCA_964354355.1 uncultured Burkholderiaceae bacterium
CGATCGCCACGCGCTGCTGCTGGCCGCCCGACAGCTGCGTGGGGAACTTGTGCGCCTGCTCGGGAATGCGCACGCGCTCGAGCATCGCCATCGCCACCGACTCGGCCTCGGCGGGCGCCAGCCCGCGCACGCGGATCGGGCCGAGCGTCAGGTTGCGCAGCACGCTCAGGTGCGGAAACAGGTTGAAGCCCTGGAACACCATGCCGACCTCGCCGCGCAGCGCGGCCTCGGCGCGCGGGTCGCCGCCCAGCTCGACGCCGCCGATCGCGATGCGACCGCTGTCGTGCCGCTCGAGCCGCGCGATGCAGCGGATCAGCGTCGACTTGCCCGAGCCGGACGGCCCGCACACGACCACCTTGCGGCCGTGGCCGACCGCAAGCGTGACGTCGCGCAGCGCCTCGAAGCTGCCGAACGACTTGCCGACGTGCTCGAGCTCGACCAGCGGCTGCGGCGGCGCGTCCTGCCCGGGTCCGCCGTGGGGCTGCGACGCGCCGACGCTCATGGCCGCGGCCCGGGCCCGCCCGCGGCGGCGAAGTCGCCGCGCTCGAGCAGCCGCGACACGGCCAGCCCGGCCAGCAACCCCCAGAAGGGCGCGCCGACGTTCAGGATCGGGATGTCGGCAACGGTCACGAGAAAGGTCACCAGGGCGCCCAGGGCGAAGCGGTCGCGAAACGACACGGCAAAGGCATTCTGCAGCACCTTGAGCATCGCCAGGCCCGCGAGCACGGCAATGAACGCCCGCGGCGTGGCCAGCATCAGGCCGGTGAACGCCGACGAGAACAGGCCGAAGGCGAGCGCCAGCACGCCGACGACCAGGGCGCCGGTGTAGTGTCGCGACCGGTCGCCCGACGAGGCGACGATCGCGTTGGTCGGACCGGTCAGGCAGGTCGAGACCGTGCCCACCAGCGCCGTGACGATCGAGGCGCCCCCGCAGGCCAGCGTGACCAGGTTGACCGGCGGCCTGTGGCCGGCCGCTTCGAGCACCGCCACGCCCTGGCCGTTCTGCACGACGAGCACGGTGATCGCCAGCGGCACGACCAGCTCGAGCATCGCCTGCCACGAGAACGCCGGCGCATACAGATGCGGCGCCGCCCACGCCAGGCTGGCGTCGGACGGCAGCTGGAAGCGCCCGGTCAGCGCGACGGCGAGCGCGCCTACCGCCATCGCGCCGATCAGCGGCGGCATCAGCCGCGCGGCCCGCGGCCACGCCGACAGCGCGATGAAGGACAGCACCATTGGACCGGCGATCGCGAGGTCCTCGTGCACGGCGCGGACCAGGTCGAGGCCGAAGCGCAGGAACACGCCGGCCACCATGCCCATGACGATCGGCATCGGCACTGCGCCCATTGCGCGGCGGACCCAGCCGGTTGCGCCCAGCACCGCCATCAACACGCCGGTGGCCACGAAGGCGCCCAGCACCTGCGCGTGGCTCAGGTGGGCCAGCGCCGGGCCGACCAGCACGGTGCCCGGGATCGTCCAGAAGAACACCAGCGGCATGCGCCATCGCCAGCTCAGTGCCAGGGTCAGCAGGCCGTTCAGGAAGAACGAGCCGAACAGCCACGACGCGAGCTCGGCCTGGCCCAGCCCGCCGCGGGTGCCCGTCGACAGCACGATCGCCACCGGGCCGGTCGCCGCGAAGATGAATCCGATCAGTCCGTTGACCGCGTAGGTCGGCGCGAAGTCGGTGAGCACCTGCCGCAGGCCGGGGGGTGGCGAGCCCGCGCGTTCGATGATGGCCGATCCGGCGTCGCGGTTGGCGGGATCGCCCCCCGAAGGATCGCGGCTGGCGGGGTCGCGGTTGGCGGGATCGCGTGTCATCGTGGTGCGGGGTGCGTTGCGGCGGACCGCCCGCTCACGCGGCGGCGCCCTCTTCGGCCAGCAGGCGACCGTCGACCAGTTCGATCACGCGGTCGCAGCGGGCCGCGATGCGCGGGTCGTGGGTGACGATCAGGATCGCGG
>CAYGZN010000638.1:0-1957 GCA_964354355.1 uncultured Burkholderiaceae bacterium
GTCGTCGAAGTGCAGGCCGGGGGTCGGGTCGTAGAACATGAACAGCGTGACGCGCCGCGTCAGCGCCTTGGCCAGTCCGCGGGTCGCGGCGTCGGCCAGGAAGCCGGCCAGCTTGAGGCGCTGCGCCTCGCCGCCCGACAGCGTGGGCACCGGCTGGCCGAGGCGCAGGTAGTCCAGCCCGACGTCGGCCAGCGGCTGCAGCCGCGTCACGATGTCGAAGTCGTCGCCGAAGAAGCCGATCGCCTCGTGCACGGTCAGCTCCAGCACGTCGGCGATCGATCGCGTGCTGCCCTTGCCCTGGACCATCACCTCGAGGATCTCGCCGCGGTAGCGGCGGCCGTCGCAGTCGGGGCAGCGCAGGTACACGTCCGACAGGAACTGCATCTCGACGTGCTCGAAGCCGTTGCCCCCGCAGGTCGGGCACCGCCCGTCGCCCGAGTTGAAGCTGAACGTTCCGGCGGTGTAGCCCCGCTCGCGCGCGGTGGGCGCCTGCGCGAAGCGTTTGCGGATCGCGTCGAACGCGCCGACGTAGCTGACCGGATTGGAGCGCGTGGTCTTGCCGATCGGCGACTGGTTGACGAACACGACGTCCTCGATCCAGTCGTCGCCCAGCAGCCGCTCGTAGCGCCCGGCCGCCTCGCTGGGCCGCCCCTTGGCCTTGAGCAGCGCGGGCAGCAGCACGTCCTGCATCAGCGTGGACTTGCCGCTGCCTGACACGCCGGTCAGGCAGACCAGCCGCCCCAGCGGGATCTCGACGTCGATGGCCTTCAGGTTGTGCTCGGCGGCGCCTTCGAGCACCAGCTTCGGCGTGCCTGCGGTGATCGGCGCCAGGTGGGTCGCGGGAATGGTCCTGCGCCCGGACAGGTAGTCGCCGGTCAGCGTGTCGGCGCGGCGCAGGCCTTCGGGTTCGCCCCAGTAGACGATGCGCCCGCCGCGCTCGCCGGGGCCGGGCCCGATGTCCAGCATCCGGTCGGCCGCGAACATCACCTGCGGGTCGTGCTCGACGACGACCAGCGAATTGCCGGCATCGCGGAGCCGCTTCATGACGCCGATCACGCGGCTCATGTCGCGCGGGTGCAGCCCGATCGACGGCTCGTCGAGCACGAACAGCGTGTTGACCAGCGAGGTGCCCAGCGCGGTCGTCAGGTTGATCCGCTGCACCTCGCCGCCCGACAGGGTGCGCGACTGCCGGTCCAGCGTCAGGTACGACAGGCCGACGTCCAGCAGGTAGCGCAGCCGCGCGCGGATCTCGGTCAGCAGCAGGTCGGTCGCCTCGTCGAGCGGCGCCGGCAGCCGCAGGTCGGCGAAGAACCGCTCGATGCGCTCGACCGGCAGCAGCATCACGTCGTGGATGGCCAGGCCGGCCATCTGCCGCAGCTGCGGCTCGCTCCACCGCACGCCGGGCGGCATGAAGCGCCGGTAGCGTCCGGTGGCCGGATCGCCGAGCGCGTCGTCGGCCTCGGCGCGCGTGCCGATCCGCCACAGCAGCGCGTCCGGCTTCAGTCGCGCGCCGGCGCAGGCCGAGCACGGCGTGTACGCGCGGTACTTGGAGAGCAGCACCCGGATGTGCATCTTGTAGGCCTTGCTCTCGAGCCAGTCGAAGAAGCGCCGGATGCCGTACCACTGGCGCTTCCAGTCG
Source organism: uncultured Burkholderiaceae bacterium (assembly GCA_964354355.1). Taxonomy (GTDB): domain Bacteria; phylum Pseudomonadota; class Gammaproteobacteria; order Burkholderiales; family Burkholderiaceae_E; genus CAYGZN01. Next base: position 1,640 of record CAYGZN010000638.1, read on the forward strand.
CCCTTCCAGTCGGCGCCGCCATCGATGACCCACTGGCGGTCGGCCTCGGGCAGCTCGCGCCACGGGCGGTCCAGGTCGACGCCGCGCGCGCGCCCCAGCCTGACGAGGTCGGCCTGGCACTCCTTGAAGCTCTCGGTCTGCCACGGCCGCACCGCGCCGCCGGCAATCGACTTCGCGCCGTCGGGGACCACCAGGCCCAGGTCGATGCCGATCACCCGCCCGAAGCCGCGGCAGGTGTCGCAGGCGCCGATCGGCGAATTGAGCGAGAACAGGCTCGGGCTCGGCTCGGCGTAAGTGATGCCGCAGTCGGCGCAGGCC
>CAYGZN010000639.1:0-1956 GCA_964354355.1 uncultured Burkholderiaceae bacterium
CCAGAGCCTGATGGACTACCGCGTGACGCTCAAGGCCGAGGTCCGCGCCGCAGTCCAGCGATTCACGCTGCAGGTGCTGGTGCCGGTGACCAGCCTGTGCCCGTGCTCGAAGAACATCTCCGAGTACGGCGCGCACAACCAGCGCTCGCACGTGACGATCGCCGCCGAGATCCGCGACGACCTGGCCCCCGAGGCGCTGATCGACGTCGCCGAGCAGGCCGCCTCGTGCCAGCTGTGGGGCCTGCTGAAGCGTCCCGACGAGAAGTTCGTCACCGAGCGGGCCTACGACAACCCCAAGTTCGTCGAGGACCTGGTGCGCGACGTGGCGATCGCTGTGCAGTCGATCGACGCGGTCGTCGCCTACACGGTCGAGTCGGAGAACTTCGAGTCGATCCACAACCACTCGGCCTACGCGCTGATCGAACACGACAAGCGGGTGGCGTGATGCGCGAAATCGAACTCCAGGCGCTGAGCTCGGCTGCGGTCGGCGGCGCGTCGCCCGCCGGCCAGCGCATCGCGGTGATCGGCGGCGGCATCTCCGGGCTGGCCGCGGCGCACCGGCTCGCACGCCGCCACCGCGTCACGCTGTTCGAGGCGGGCGACTACGTCGGCGGGCACACCCACACCGTCGACGTGACGATCGACGGCGTCACGCACCCGGTCGACACCGGTTTCCTGGTGTTCAACGAACGGACCTACCCGAACCTGATCCGGCTGTTCGCTGAACTCGGCGTGCCCACGGCCCCGTCGGACATGTCGTTCTCGGTCTCGGTGGGCCCGCACGACTTCGAGTGGTGCGGCTCGGACCTGGGCTCGCTGTTCGCGCAGCCGGCGAATGCCTTGCGCCCCGGGTTCTGGTCGATGCTCGCCGACATCCTGCGCTTCAACCGGCAGGCCACCGCTGTGGCGCAGGGCCAGGTCACCGGTGCGGCGGACCCCGGGCACGGCGCGCTGCCGCTGGGCGAGTGGCTGGACCGCAACCGGTACGGCCGCCCGTTTCGCGACGGGTACCTGCTGCCGATGGCGGCGGCGATCTGGTCCTGCCCGACGCAGACGATGCTCGCCTTCCCGGTGTGCACGTTTGCGCGCTTCTGCCACAACCACGGGCTGCTGCAGGTCAGCAACCGCCCGCAGTGGCACACCGTGCGCGGCGGCGCACGCGAGTACGTGCGACGCATCGTGGCCGGCCTGTCCGACGTGCGCACCGGCACGCCGGTGCGCGCGGTGCGCCGCATGCGCGCACCGGACAGCCCCGCCGGCAGCCGCAGCGCTGACGCCGGCGCGGTCCGGGTCACGACCGACCGCGAGACGCTGGACTTCGACCAGGTGGTGCTCGCGTGCCACAGCGACCAGGCGCTGGCGCTGCTGCAGGACGCGGCGCCCGACGAGCGTGCGGTGCTGCAGGCGATCCCCTACCAGCCCAACCGCGCCTGGCTGCACACCGATCGGCGGCTGATGCCGGCCCGCCGACGTGCCTGGGCCGCGTGGAACTACCTGAGCGCGGGCGCGGACAGGCCGCGCGCTGCGCCGCCGGACACCGAGCGCGCTGACGGCGCGGATGCGGCCGTGTCGGTCACCTACTGGCTGAACCGGCTGCAACCCGTGCCGTTCGAGACGCCCGTGCTGCTGACGCTGAACCCGCTGTCGCCACCCGACCCCGCCCAGACGATCGCCGTGTACGATTACGCGCATCCGGCGTTCGACCTGGGCGCGATGGCGGCCCAACGCCGCCTGCCCGGCATCCAGGGCCGCTCGGGCACGTGGTTCGCCGGCGCGTGGACCGGCTACGGCTTTCACGAGGACGGGCTGAAGTCCGGCCTGGCCGTGGCCGACGCGATCGAGTCGCGTCACGACGAGCAGCTCGCGGCCGCCACGCACGCGCTGCGTGCGGCGGCTTGAACATCCCGGCGGATCGATGGACGTGCGCCTGGCCCCGACGCAACGTGCGGTGACGGC
>CAYGZN010000640.1:0-1955 GCA_964354355.1 uncultured Burkholderiaceae bacterium
CGGCCACACCGCCATGTACTACTACTTCGGCAAGGACCCGACATATGCGTTCGGCACGTCGGTGCCGTTCGGCCTGAACTTCCGCCAGTTCAACGCGTGGTGGTATTACGGGGGCGGCGCCAAGGTCTACAACGACTTCACCAACAAGGTCGGGGTCACCGCGCTGCTGGCCGGCAACACCGGCGTGCAGATGGGCGGCTGGTACCGCAAGGAGATCAAGACCGTCGCCGACCTCAAGGGGCTGAAGTTTCGCGTCGGCGGCTTCGCCGGTGTCGTGCTGGCCAAGCTGGGCGTGGTGCCGCAGCAGATCGCCGCGGGCGACATCTACCCCGCGCTGGAGAAGGGCACGATCGACGCGGCCGAGTGGGTCGGCCCGTACGACGACGAGAAGCTGGGCTTCAACAAGGTCGCCAAGTTCTACTACACGCCCGGCTGGTGGGAAGGCGGCCCGGCGCTGCACACGATCGTCAACAACAAGGCCTGGGAGTCGCTGCCGCCCGACTACAAGTCGGCGCTGGAAGCCGCGTGCTACGAGGGCTGCCTGGACATGATGGCCAAGTACGACGCGTTCAACCCGCCGGCGCTCAAGCGGCTGCTGGCCGGCGGCACGCAACTGCGCGCGTTCCCCAAGCCGGTGATGGACGCCTGCTACACGGCGGCGCAGGAGGTCTTCGCCGAGACCAATGCCAAGAACGCCGAGTTCAAGAAGGTCTACGACAGCTACTTCGGCTTCATGCGCGACCAGATCGCGTGGGGCCAGGTCGCCGAGTTTCGCTTCGACCAGTTCATGGCCGGCGCGAAGCCCGGCACGGCCCCGGCGGCAGCCAAGAAGTAGCAAAGCGACGCGGGGGCGTCGAGGTTCGCCCCCGCCGCGCGACCGGCACGCGCGACGGGCCGGGAAGCCATGGATCTCGCACGCGCAGGAGCCCCGCCCATGAATGGCCTTCTCGGATTTTCACGCGTGATCGACGCGTTCAGCCAGCGCATCGGCGCGGCCATCCTGTGGCTGGTGCTGCTGACGACGGTGATCAGTGCGGTCAACGCCGCCGTGCGCAAGGCCTTCAGCATCGGCTCGAACGCCTTCCTCGAAATCCAGTGGTACCTGTTCGCGGCCGTGTTCCTGCTGGGCGCCGGCTACACGATGCTCAGGAACGAGCACGTGCGCATCGACGCCGTTGCCGCCCGGTTCCGGCGCCGCACCCAGATCTGGATCGACGTCATCGGCATCGTCGTGTTCGTGCTGCCGCTGTGCCTGTGGATCGTCTCGATGGCCACGCCGCTGGCGTTCAACGCGTGGTCCACCGGCGAGATGTCGACCAACGCGGGCGGCTTGCCGCGCTGGCCGGCCTACGCACTGATTCCGCTGGGATTCGTGCTGCTGGGCTTTCAGGCGATCTCCGAACTGATCAAGCGGATCGCGTTCCTGCGCGGCCTGGCCCCTGACCCCGACATCGCCGCCAAGGAACGGCCGGCCGAGGAAGTGCTGCTGGAGGAACTGCGCAAGGAGCAGCGCGCGCGCGGTCAGGAGGTGGCGCGATGACGTGGCTCGCCGCGAACCTGGCGCCGGTGATGTTCGGCTCACTGGTGGTGTTCCTGCTGACCGGATTTCCGGTCGCCTTCAGCCTGGCCGCCTGCGGCATGTTCTTCGGCTTCATCGGCATCGAGATGGGGCTGATCCCGGTTGCGCTGATGCAGGCACTGCCGCTGCGCCTGGTCGGCATCATCCAGAACGACACGTTGCTGGCGATCCCGTTCTTCACCTTCATGGGGCTGATCCTCGAGCGCAGCGGCATGGCCGAGGACCTGCTGGAAACCGTCGGCCAGGTGTTCGGGCCGGTGCGCGGGGGCCTGGCGCTGGCCGTGATCCTGGTCGGCGCGATGCTGGCGGCGACCACCGGCGTGGTCGCGGCGTCGGTGATCTCGATGGGCCTGATCTCGCTGCCGATCATGCTGCG
>CAYGZN010000641.1:0-1952 GCA_964354355.1 uncultured Burkholderiaceae bacterium
GCAAGCCCGCCGCCGGCACGAACCAGGTCGCTTACGGTCATGCCCCGCTCGAGCCGGTACATGCCGGGTCGGGTGACCTGGCCGTACACGAAGTAGTTGGGCGCACGGTTCATGTAGATGACGTCGCCCAGCTGCAGCACCGGGTCCTTGGTGAGGTCGCCGGACGCGAACATGTCGACGATGTCGACTTCGATCCGCACCGGTCGCCCGTCGCGGGTCGTCACCAGCACGGCCTCGTCGGCGCCGGTCGGGGCGATGCCGCCCGCGGCCGACAGGACCTCGGACAGCCGCATGCCCGTGGTCTCCAGCGGATAACGGCCCGGGCGCGCGACGTTGCCCAGCACCGAGACCTGCTGGCTGCGGAAAGTCAGCACGTTGACGGTGACCTGCGGGTTCTGCAGGAACTGCCCCTGCTTGAGGCGCGTGGTGATCAACTGCTCGACGGCCGTCGGGGACAGCCCTGCCACGCGGATCGTGCCCAGCAGCGGGTACGAAATGACGCCGGCTTCGGACACGCGGGCCTCGACGGTCAGGTCGGGGCTCTGGAAGACCTGGATCCGGATGGCGTCGCCGGCGCCGAGCCGGTAATCGTCGCGCAGCCCGTTCGCGCCGGCCGGCTGGGCCGGCTGAGCGAGCGACGGCGTGGCCACCAGCGACAACGTCAGCGACAGGGACAGCACGAGGGTCTTCACCAACTGCATGATCTTCATGGGAGCCAATCCTGTTTGAAACGCGCGCCGAAGCGGCACATCACGCTGCGCCGGCAAAGCCCCGGCACCAGCGACTATCGTATTGGACAAGCACGACGGCTGTCGTGACCGATTGCGCAACACACTGTCCAATTCGCAACGGCCCTCGCGGCCGTTTCGCCTGCGGGACGGCCGCCCGGAGCGCGCCGGCGGGGGGCTGCGCGTTGCGCGCCCGCCACGTCCGGCCGACGAAAGGGCCGTCGCCGCCCGTCAGAATGTGGCGCGAACGCCGACGCCGAACAGCGTGTTGTTGAAGTCAAACACCTCGTAGTTGGACGAACGGTCCTCGTACTGCAGGTCCACGAACCCGGTGATCGTGCGCGAGAACTCGTAGTTCATGCGCACGCCGGCGGTGGCGATCTTGTCCTTGCGCACCGGCGCGTCGGTGATGACGAACAGCGGATCGCCGTCGTAACTCCGCGTGAAGTAGGACAGGAGGCCATCGAAGTACAGCTTGCCGGTGGCGCGATAGGTGGGTCGGAACGCGATTCCCCGGACATCGATGTAGTTTGCCGTCAGATACTCGGCCGCGTCGATCGTGCGCACCAGGCTCAGCACCGCGGACGTGGTTCCCGTCCAGGCCCAGCGGAAGTCCAGGCCCAGCGTGGGCCCACTGAAATCTCGCTGGTCCAGGTTGTCGTAGCTTCGGGTGGTCCAGCCGGCAACCCCCGTGACGCGAAACGCATCGGACGGGATATACGAGGCGCGCACCAGCAGCGCATCCTGGCTGTAGGCATTGTCGATCGCCGCCGGCAGCAGGTTGCCGGTCGAGTCGAAGACCTGCCGATTCGGGTACTCGCCATCCGTGTGCCGATAGAAGAAGTCGAACTCGGTCGCGGTCTGAGGCGAGTAGCGCAGACCGCCTTCGAAGCCCACGATATTCTGATCCGCGGGCGTCTGGAAGAGCGCCGAGTTGGTGATCTGCGTGTAGTCCGCCGCGCCGAACACCGACCAGCTCTGGGTCATCCGGAAGCCCGCGAGCCCGCGCGCCAGGTAGATATTCTGCTGGTTGTCCTGCGCGACGTTGATGCTGTCGAACGGCGTCTGCAGGCTGGTGGCGCGCAACGTGAACGTGCCGAACAGCGGCCGGCCGACTTCCCAGTCCCAGTTCAGTCCCGCGCGCCAGTTCACCGTGTCGTAGCGGGAGAAGTCCATGTACTTGATCGGCTCGATCGACGCATCGGCGGTGATGCGCTGCAGGCT
>CAYGZN010000642.1:0-1942 GCA_964354355.1 uncultured Burkholderiaceae bacterium
TGCCGCTGGTGATGGCGGTCACGATGTTCATCCAGACCAAGCTGAACCCGGTGCCGCCGGACCCGATCCAGGCCAAGATGATGCTGTGGATGCCGCTGGTGTTCTCGGTGATGTTCTTCTTCTTCCCGGCGGGGCTGGTGCTGTACTGGCTGGTCAACAACCTGTTCTCGATCGCGCAGCAGTGGGTGATCACGCGGCACATCGAGGGCAAGCCGGTGTTCGGGCGCGCGCCTGGCTGAGCGGGTTTCGCCGCTCACTGCGTGACGTCGAGCGGCGCGGGTGACCCTCGTCGAGGGCGGGCGCCAAGGCTGCGCCCCCCGCTGCGCGGGGGGTTCGGCCCCTGCGGGGCCGACCGTGTCTACCTCGCACCTCCGCACCCGCTGCCGACGCGCTTCGCGCGACGGCGACGGGTCCCGCGGATCTGCTTTCGGTAGCCCACGGCTGGCCCACGCGCCCGCCCTCGACGCGTGTCACCCGCGCTGCCGGGCTCGGTGCGCCGGCGAAGACCGTCCAACGTGCGGCGCACGTACAATTCCGCGGGAGCGGGGTGTGGCTGATCCGCGCGGTTCTCGTCCAGGTGCGAAGTGAATTTCCAGCAGCTGCGTTCGTTGCGTGAGACGGTCCGGCGCGGGTTGAACCTGACGGCGGCGGCCGAGGTGCTGCACACGTCGCAGCCGGCGCTGTCCAAGCAGATCCGCGAGCTCGAGGACGAGCTGGGCGTGCAGCTGTTCGTGCGCCACGGCAAGCGCTACACGCAGCTGACCGAGGCGGGCGAGAAGATCCTGGCCGCTGCCGAGCGGGTGCTCGACGAGGTCGCCGTGCTGCGCAAGCTCGGCGAGCAGTACGCCGAGGGGCACTCGGGCACGCTGTCGATCGCGGCGACCCACACGCAGGCGCGCTACGTGCTGCCGACCGTGCTGGCGCGCTTTCGCACCGAGTTCCCGGCGATGCAGTTCCGGCTGCTGCAGGGCAACCCGCACCAGGTCGCCGAGTTCGTCGTGCACGGCGACGCCACGTTCGGGCTGGCCACCGAGACGCTCGACGAGCACCCGTCGCTGGACACGCGCCCGGCCTACGTGTGGCGCCACTGCGTGATCGTGCCGGTGGGGCACCCGCTGGCGCAGGCCGCGGGACAGCTGTCGCTGCAGGACCTCGCGCCGCTGCCGCTGATCACGTACAGCCCCGACTTCGCCGGTCGCCGCGGCATCGACGCGGCGTTCGCGCGGCAGGGGCTGGCGCCGCGCGTGGTGCTCGAGGCGATCGACTCCGACGTGATCAAGGCCTACGTGGCGCTGGGCTTCGGCATCGGCGTCGTCGCGGACGTGGCGCTGGACCCGGCGCGCGACCGCGAACTGGTCCGGCTCGATGCCGCCGGGCTGTTTCCCGAGAAGACCGCGCGCATCGCGACCCGCATCGGCATGCCGCTGCTGCCGTTCGAGCGGCGCTTCATCCAGATGGTGCGCGAGTTCGAGAAGCGCTGACGCGCAGCCGGGCGAGCCCGACTAGAATTCCCCGATGGACGACGTCGAGCCCATCGCCGCGATCGCCACCGCACCGGGGCGCGGCGGCATCGGCGTGGTGCGGGTCTCGGGCGGCGACCTGTCGGCGGTGATCGACGCCGTCTGCGGGCGCAGGCTGTCGGCGCGACACGCGACCTACCTGCCGTTCCTCGATGCGGATGGTGAGGTGATCGACCGGGGCGTGGCGATCCACTTTCCGGGGCCGCAGTCGTACACCGGCGAGGACGTGCTCGAGCTGCAGGGCCACGGCGGGCCGGTGGTGATGCAGCTGCTGCTGGCGCGCGTGCTGGAAGTGGGGGGGGCGATGGGCCTGCGGCTGGCGCAGCCCGGCGAGTTCACGCAGCGCGCGTTCCTCAACGACAAGCTCGACCTGGCGCAGGCCGAGGCTGTGGCCGACCTGATCGACGCCGGCACCGCGCAGG
>CAYGZN010000643.1:0-1939 GCA_964354355.1 uncultured Burkholderiaceae bacterium
AGCAGTTCTGGCGCGGTCTGATGCTGATGCACATGGTCCGTTACTACGTGAGTCGTCGCTACAGACTTGCCGCAGAGGTCGCGGCGTTCCGTGCGGAGCTGGACGCCTGCGACGAGCCCGAACGACATCGCCGGCTCGACGAGGCAGCCCGCGCACTGGCCAACGGCTACCATATTGGCCTGGATACCGTCGCCTGCAAGCACCTGCTGTCATGCCCGCCCCGATCCGCCAGCTCCTTGCGGCGTTCGCCCAGCTTCGAGACACGCCCTCGTCCGTTCTGGAAGGCTGCCATCGCGAGATCGACCGGCTCGACGGCACGCTGAATGCGCTGCCCACGCGAGTCGAGCGCAACCGCTGCCTGGCGCTGACCGAATGGATCGGCGAATCGATCCGCCGGGGCCAGCCGGTCGGCCTGCTGGCCGGCCTGCCGTACGTCGCGAAGGACATCTTCGACACCGCGGGCGTGCGAACGACGCTGGGCTCACCGATCTTTGCGGACCGCGTGCCGTCGGCCAACGCACCGGGCGTGCAGCGACTGCTCGACGCCGACGCGGTGCTGATCGCCAAGTCCAACACCCCGGAATTCGCGGCCGGCTCGCAGACCTTCAACCCGGTGCTGGGCACGACGTGCAACCCGTGGGATCCGACCCGCACCGTCGGCGGTTCCTCGGGCGGCGCGGCCGCGGCGCTGGCGACCGGCATGGCACTCGTCGCCGACGGCTCGGACCTGGCCGCCAGCCTGCGCAACCCCGCCAGCTTCTGCGGCGTGGTCGGCATCCGGCCCAGCACGCGGCTCGACCCGGCGCTGGCCGACGGACCGAACGCCTTCGACACCCTGTCGACGTACGGTCCGCTGGGCCGTACGGTGGACGACTGCCGCCTGGTCTACCGCGCGATCTTCGAGCAACCGGTCCGGCGGCCGATCAAGGGCTGGATCGACTGGCTCGACGCGCGGCCGGCACGGCCCCGTGCGCAACAGCTGAACCTGGCCTACTCCGCCGACCTGGGCGCGCTGCCGGTCGCCGCACCGGTGCGCGAGGCGTTCGGGCGCGCCATCGACGCGCTGCGCGCGGCCGGCGCGAACCTGCGCGAGGCCCACCCCGACTTCACCGGCGCCGACGAGGCGTTCCTGACGCTGCGCGGGCTGTACTTCGTCGAATGGCTGGGCGAGCTGTACAAGCACGACAAGGCGCGGATGAAGGACACGGTGGTCTGGAACATCGAGTACGGACGGGCGCTCGACGCCGAGGCCATCGCCCGCGCGCAGCGCCTGCGCAGCCAGGTGTTCCGGCGGGTCGCGTCGTTCATGCGCGGCTTCGACGCATTCCTGCTGCCGACGGTCCAGGTGCTGCCGTTCGACCTCGCCACGCCGTACCCGCTCGCGATCGACGGCCAGCCGCTGGCCAACTACATCGACTGGCTGCGGACCTGCTACTGGATCAGCGCGAGCGGCCACCCGGGCCTGTCGCTGCCCTGCGGCTGGGCGCGCGACGCCGGCCCGCCGCTGCCGGTCGGCCTGCAGGTCGTGGGGTCGTGGAACGGCGACGCGGCGCTGTTCGACGTCGCCGAGACGATCGAGACGATCCTCGAGCCGCTGAACCGGCGACCGCAAGCGGCTACAGCACCAGCGGCCGGTTAGGCAGCTCGTTGAGGTTGTCGCCCCGCGGCTCGGCGGGGTAGGCCTGCGCCAGCGCATCGCTGAGCAGCGCCACGGCGGCGAGCACCCCGTCGGCCTGGTTGCCCGCCTTGAACGAGTCCGAGACCGCGCGGCAGGCGCGCTGCCAGACGGCCGGGTCGATGCGCGCGGCCGCGCCGCGATCGGCCACGACCTCGACGGCGTGATCGGCCCAGAGCAGGTACAGCAGCACCCCGTTGTTCTCCTCGGTGTCCCAGATCCGGAACTGCGAAAAGATCTGCAGCGCGCGGCCCCGCGGGCCGA
>CAYGZN010000644.1:0-1935 GCA_964354355.1 uncultured Burkholderiaceae bacterium
AATACTTCATAACCTCAAAGACGAAGCGGAGCCTGCTCAAGCTGTTCTTCACCATCTCGTACGTGGTGCTCGCGCCCTTCGTCGGCGCCTTCGCGGACTCGATGCCCAAGGGCCGGGTCATGCTGATCACCAACGCGATCAAGATCTTCGGTTGCTCGCTGCTGTTCTTCAGCGTGCACCCGCTGCTGGCCTATGCCGTGGTCGGGTTCGGCGCCGCGGCGTATTCCCCGGCCAAGTACGGCATCCTGACCGAGCTGCTCCCCCCGGAGAAGCTCGTCGCGGCCAACGGCTGGATCGAGGGAACGACAGTCGGCTCGATCATCCTGGGCACGGTCCTGGGCGGCATGCTCGTCAGCCCGCGGCTGTCGGCGCAGCTGCTGTCGGTCGACCTGCCCTACATCAACACCGGCGTCGACACGCCCGCCGAGGCTGCGCTGCTGATCATCGCCGTCGTCTACGCGTTGGCCGGACTGTTCAACCTGCGCATTCCCGACACGGGCGCCCACTACCCCCACCAGGAGCGCAACCCGGTCAAGCTCGTCACCGACTTCGCGCACTGCTTCCGCGTGCTCTGGAAGGACAAGCTGGGCCAGATCTCGCTGGCCGTGACCACGCTGTTCTGGGGGGCGGGCGCGACGCTGCAGTTCATCGTCCTGCAATGGGCGGACGTGCAACTGGGCATGCCCCTGAGCCAGGCCGCGGTGCTGCAGGGCGTGGTCGCGCTGGGCATCGCGATCGGCGCCGTGGTTGCCGCGCGCTATATCCCCCTGCGCGGATCGCTGCGCGTGCTGCCGTACGGGGTCGTGATGGGCCTGATGGTGCCGGTGATGACGGTCGTGAACCAGATCGAGTTCGCATACGTGATGATGGTGCTGATCGGCGGGCTCGCCGGATTCTTCGTCGTGCCGATGAACGCGCTGTTGCAGCATCGCGGCTACGTGCTGATGAGCGCCGGCCATTCGATCGCGGTGCAGAACTTCAACGAGAACCTGAACATTCTGCTGATGCTGGGACTGTATGCGGTGCTGATCCGCGCCAACGTCCACATCAACGTCGTGATCGCACTGTTCGGCGGCCTCGTGGCGCTGACGATGCTGGCCGTGATCCGGCTGCACGGCGCGAACCAGCGCAAGTTCGACTCGGTGGCGCTGATCGGCCAGCACGTGCGCCACTGAGGGAGCCTGAACCGGCCCGGCGCCGGCATCGCCGCTGGGCCGGCACCGCGCCGGCGCACTGCCGCCGATACGGTCAGTGCTGGCCGTCGGCGCGGGCCGTCAGTCCCGGCCCGAGTTCGAGCGCCGCCGTGTCGGGCTGCGCCGCATCGACCGCGGCCGCATCCAGCGCTGCGGCTTCGAACACCTCGCGCGCGAGGCACAGGTCGACCCATGCGCGGGACTTCTCCGACAGGCTGCGCAGCAGATACGCCGGGTGGTAGGTGACGACCATCGGCACCTCCCGCGCGCCGAACGGGCGACGGTGCACGCGGCCCCGCAGACTCGCGATCGACGCGTCGGTCTGCAGCATCGTCTGGGCCGCGAAGCGTCCGAGCAGCACGATGATGCGCGGCTGCACCAGCTCCACCTGACGCGCCAGGAACGGCGCGCAGCGCGCCACCTCCTCGGGCGACGGGTCGCGGTTGCCGGGCGGGCGGCACTTGAGCACGTTGGCGATGAATGCGTCGCGGCCCCGCTCGACGCCGATCGAGGCCAGCATCTGATCGAGCAGCCGCCCCGCCTGGCCCACGAATGGCTCGCCGCGGGCATCCTCCTCGGCGCCCGGGGCCTCCCCGATCAGCATCCAGGGGGCCGGCTGGGGCCCCACGCCGAAGACCGTGCGCGTGCGCGTGCGGCACAGGCCACAGGCCGTGCAACCCGCGACGGCCGCCTGCAGGGCGGGCCAGTCCATGCGGCGCGCGGCCGCGGGATCGCCGACGGC
>CAYGZN010000645.1:0-347 GCA_964354355.1 uncultured Burkholderiaceae bacterium
GGACTGGCGATCGGCGAACGCGGCGGCATCCGCGTCGACGAGCAGATGCGCACCAGTCAGCCGGACATCTTCGCGGTGGGCGATGCGATCGAGGTCAAGGACTTCGTCACCGGCGATTGGAGCCTGGTCGCGCTGGCGGGCCCCGCCAACCGGCAGGGCCGCATCGCCGCCGACGCGATCGCCGGCCGCGACTCGCGCTTCCGCGGCACGCAGGGCACCTCGGTCATCGGCCTGTTCGGCGCAGCGGCAGCATGGGTCGGCGCCAGCCGCAAGACGCTCGAGCGGCGCGGCGACACGGACTTCGAGGAGATCGACCTGTTCCCGAACTCGCACGCCGGTTACTACCC
>CAYGZN010000645.1:357-1923 GCA_964354355.1 uncultured Burkholderiaceae bacterium
TGAAGGTGCTGTTCCGCAAGTCGGACGGTCGCCTGCTCGGCGCGCAGGCAGTCGGGCTCGACGGTGTCGACAAGCGCATCAGCGTGCTCGCGGCCTATCTGCAGATGGGCGCCACGGTCCACGACCTCGAGCAGGCCGAGCTGTGCTACGCGCCGCAGTTCGGCAGCGCCAAGGACCCGGTGAACTTCGCCGGCATGATGGCCGGCGACGTGCTGCGCGGCGACATGCCGCTCAGCCACTGGTCGACCGCAAAAAGCGGCTTCGTGCTCGACGTGCGGCAACCTCCGGAGCTCGCGGTCGAGGCAGTTCCCGGCGCGGCGAATATCCCGCTGCCCGAGTTGCGCAACCGGCTCGGCGAACTGCCGCGCGACCGCGAGATCCACGTGGTGTGCCGGTCCGGCCAACGCGCCTACTACGCGACGCGCATCCTGCTGCAACATGGCTTCAAGGCACGCACCGTCTCGGGCGGCATGCTCTCGCTGGCGCATCAGCAGTTGCTCGACGCGCCTGCGAAGCGCTGACGAAGAACCAACAGTCACGTGCGTCCGTTCCTTCGGACATCGACGGGAACAAGACAAGGCTGCAATTGGAATCGACCTGGGACCGCGAACCGGCTGCGCCGCTCGATGGTGGCATCGTCGCAGCGAGCTGACAAGGAGATGGCCGTGACTCGTTGGGCGCACACGAAACGTTGGGTGCCAGGCGCTGCAATCGCGCTGGCAGTGTTCGCGGTGGCGGCGCAGGTCCACGCTGCGGCTGGACAAGGCGCAGTGCAGGCCGGGCTTGCGCACGAGCTGCCGCCGGCGCAGACCTTCACGCTGCTGTTCCTGATGCTCGGGCCCTTCAAGATCATCGGCCCCTTCGCGCAGTTGACGAAGGGCGCCGACGACCGGCAGGCGCACCGCATCGCCTGGCTCTCGATAGTCTTCGCCAGCGCGGCGCTGCTGGTGGCCGCCCTGCTCGGCCGCGGCATCCTCGACAGCTATCGCATCCCGGTCCCGGTGATGGCGCTGGCCGGCGGGCTGGTCCTGTGCCTCGTCGCACTGAGGAACCTGCTCGAGCAGTTCGAGATGCATGCCGACGACAGCCTGGCCGATGCGCCGCCGCCCGGCCTGAAGGTCGCGCTGGCACCGCTGGCATTCCCGACCATCGTCACACCCCACGGCATCGCGGCGGTGGTGGTGCTGATGGCGGTCAGTCCGGACGCGCAGGCACGGTGGGTGGTCGGCGGCATCATCGTCGCGATCATGCTGGTCAACCTGGTGATCATGATGCTGGCGCGCAAGATCATGCCGGTCATGGGCATCGTGCTGCCGATCCTGGGTGCGGTGCTTGGCGTGGTTCAGGTGGCGCTGGGCCTGCAGATCATCGACAGCGCGCTCGTCACGATGGGGGTGCTGTGAACGCCACCGCAGCCGATACCGCCACGCGGCTCGCGCTGGAGCGCACGCGCGTGGCCTACGAGCGCACGATGGTGGCCTGGGTGCGCACCGGCACCTCGCTGATCACGTTCGGCCTGCTGGCATTGTTGCTGGGCACCGTGGAGCACGTGCGCGACCTGCGCTC
>CAYGZN010000646.1:0-1917 GCA_964354355.1 uncultured Burkholderiaceae bacterium
GGAGATCGCGCGCTGCCGCGAGATGACCGAGAAGCCGTTCGGCGTGAACCTGACGATCCTGCCGGCGCTCAAGCCCCCGCCTTACGCGGAGTACCGCCAGGCGATCATCGAGTCGGGCGTGCGCGTCGTCGAGACGGCGGGCAGCAATCCGCAGGAGCACATCGCCGCATTCAAGGCCCACGGCATCAAGGTGATCCACAAGTGCACGTCGGTGCGCCACGCGGTCAAGGCCGAGAAGCTCGGCGCCGATGCGATCTCGATCGACGGCTTCGAGTGCGCCGGGCATCCCGGCGAGGACGACGTCCCGGGGCTGATCCTGATCCCGGCGGCCGCCGACAAGGTGAAGATCCCGATGATCGCCTCGGGCGGGTTCGGCGACGCACGCGGGCTGGTCGCGGCGCTGGCGCTGGGCGCCGAGGGCATCAACATGGGCACGCGCTTCATGTGCACGGTCGAGAGCCCGATCCACCAGCGGGTCAAGGAGCAGATCGTGGCCAACGACGAGCGCGCCACCGACCTGATCTTTCGCACGCTGCACAACACCGCCCGGGTCGCGCGCAATGCGGTCAGCCAGGAGGTGGTCGCGATCGAGCGCAAGGGCGGCGCGACCATCGACGACATCCGCCACCTCGTCGCCGGCCAGCGCGGCAAGGTCGTCTACGAGGCCGGCGATCCCGACTTCGGCATCTGGTCGGCGGGCATGGTGCAGGGCCTGATCCACGACATCCCGACCTGCGCGCAGCTGGTGTCGCGCATCGTGGCCGAGGCCGAAGCGATCATCGGCGCCAGGCTGGCACGCATGACCGGGCGGGCGTGATGCTCAGCTACGACGTCGTCGAGCACGGCCAGCCGCTGCAGGCGCGCATCCGCGAGACGCCGCAGCCGCAGGGCGCCGAGGTGCTGGTGCGCGTCACGCGCTCGGGCGTGTGCCACTCCGACCTGCACATCTGGGAGGGCTTCTTCGACCTGGGCGGCGGCAGGCGTTTCTACGTCAAGGACCGCGGCTGCGTGCCGCCGTTCACCGTCGGGCACGAGCCGTTCGGTGTCGTCGAGCGGCTCGGTCCGCAGGCCTCGGGCGTGGTCGTCGGCGACCGCCGGATCGTCTATCCGTGGATCGGCTGCGGCGCGTGCGCCGTGTGCGACGAAGGCAACGACCACCTGTGCCTGAACACGCGCTTCCTGGGCGTGATCCGGCCCGGCGCGTATGCGACCCACGTGCTGGTGCCCGACGCGAAGTACCTGGTCGACGCAGGCGGCATCGACGAGGCGTGGGCCGCCACGCTGGCGTGCTCGGGGCTGACCGTGCACAGCGCGATCGGCAAGCTGCCGCCGCTGGCGCCGCGCCACTGGGTGGTCGTGCTGGGCTGCGGCGGACTGGGGATGGCCGCGATCGGCATGCTGCGCGCGCGCGGCATCGACCAGGTCGTGGCCTGCGACGTCGACGCCGCCAAGCTGGAGCGGGCGCGCCGCCAGGGGGCCACCGCCGTGCTGGACACGCGCGGCGACGACGCACCGGCGCGCCTGAAGGCGCTGACCGGCGACGCGATCGCCGGCGCGCTGGACTTCGTCGGCATGCCGGCCACCGCGCAGCTGGGCATCGGGGCGCTGTGCAAGGGCGGCCACTACGTGCTGTGCGGGCTGTTCGGCGGCGAACTGACGCTGCCACTGCCGCCGATCGCGCAGCGCGGGATCTCGGTGCGGGGCTCCTACGTGGGCAGCCTGCGCGAGCTGCACGAGGTGGTCGCGCTGGCACGCTCTGGGCGGCTGGCACCCTCCCCGATCGAGCTGCGCCCGGCCGCCGAGGTCAACCGCAGCATGCAGGAACTTCGCGACGGCCACGTGATGGGCCGGATCGTGCTGGACTTCGAGGGCGTGCAGGGGTAGCGCGGCCGGGGGCGCACGAATGGCTGCGAGCTG
>CAYGZN010000647.1:0-1917 GCA_964354355.1 uncultured Burkholderiaceae bacterium
CCGGGGTAGCCCTCGGCGTACTTGTTGGTCAGCTGCGACCCCTGCGCGGCCATCACCGCCGGACTCGCATAGTTCTCCGAGGCGATCAGCTCGATGTGGGCTTCCTGGCGGCGATTCTCGGCCTCGATGGCCTGCCACAGCTCGGGGTCGGTCTGGGCGATGCCCACCTTGCGCTCATACATGGAGGTTCTCTCTTCGGTGTTGTCCGGCCCGGTGCGCACCGTGCTCACGGGATCGGAGCGGATTTTACGGGGTTGGCCGAGTCGACGTCGTCGAGGCTGTCGCGCCAGTGCGAGACGTCCGCCCACTCGAGCACCTCGAAGGCGCCGGCGGCCCAGCGCACGCGGTTCAGGCCCGCGTTGGGCAGGTCGAAGTCGCGCGGCGCGCTCAGGTCCAGCCCCCGGCACATCCGCTGGACGATGTCGAGCACGCCGCCGTGGGTGACCACGACCAGCGTGCGCCCCACGTGCGTGCGGACCAGCTCCGCGAACACCGCGCGCACCCGGGCGTCGAGATGGCGCAACGATTCGCCGCCCGCCACGTCGTGGTCGGGATCGCGTGCCGCCCAGCGCACGAAGTCGTCGGGAAACTCGCGCCGCAGCTCGGCCTGCGTGCGCCCCTCGAAGCGGCCGAAGTGCCGCTCGCGCAGCCGGGCGTCGGTCCGCACCGGCAGCCCGGTCGACAGCGCGATCGCCTCGGCGGTCTGGCGACACCGCGCCAGGTCGCTCGAGACGATCCGCGCGCTGGCCAGCCGGTACCGTTGCGGCTGCGCCGCCAGCCGGCGCGCAGCCGCGTGCGCCTGGCGACGGCCCTCGGCGTTCAGGGCGATGTCGAGCTGGCCCTGGATGCGGCGCTCGCGATTCCAGTCGGTCTCGCCGTGGCGCAGCAACACGAGCTCGGTCGCGCCCGCGTCGGCGCCCGCCGCGTCCAACGGCCGGCCCCTCAGGCGGCGGGCTGCGGCGCCAGCCGCGGATTGAGCGAATAGCTGCCGATGATCATCGCACGGGCCAGCACGTGACCGTGCAGCGCTGCCAGCACCTGCGGCCCGGTGAACCGGCCGGTCAGCGGCAGCTGCTCGAGGTCGACCGCGTGCACGGTGAACTGGTAGCGGTGGATCAGCGCGTCGTTCCAGGGCGGGCACGGGCCGTCGTAGCCGTAGTACTCGCCTTCCATGTCGTGGTCGCCGGCGAACCACTGGGTGTAGTCGTTCAGGCCGTGGCGGGCGCCGTGCGGCGCCTCGGGACCGCCCTTGCCGCGCGGCGTCACGCCGTGCGAGAACTCGCCCGCGGCGATCGAAGTGACGTGCAGCGGCACGTCCACCAGCACCCAGTGGTAGAAGTCGACCCGGGGCAGCGTCGTGGGAACCTCGCGGTCCGGGTGGTTGACGTCGTCGGGCTTACTCGGCGCGTCGTAGTCGTGACAGAGCACGACGATCGAGCGGGTGCCCTCGGGCAGATCCCACCAGGCCAGATGCGGGTTGCGGTTGGACGACAGCGCCACGTGATGCCGGGGGTCGATCCGGGCGAATGCGTATTCGGCGGGAATCGCTTCGCCGTCTCGAAAGGAGTCGCTCCACAGTTTCATTGCGGCATTCCGTCAGAAGCGGCCGATGACCGCGCCCCGGGGTCGGGATCGACCTGGAGCCAGAAGGTCACCGGCCCGTCGTTGACCAGGCGGACCTGCATGTCCGCCCCGAAGATACCCGTTTCCACGATCGGATGCTCGGCGCGCGCCCGGTCCGCGAAGTGCTCGAACAGTCGCCGCGCGTCGGCGGGCGCGGCCGCCGGCGTGAAGCTCGGGCGAAGCCCGCTGCGCGTGTCGGCAGCGAGCGTGAACTGCGGCACCACCAGCAGGCCGCCGCCGACCTGCGACAGCGAGCGGTTCATCTTCCCCTGCTCGTCGGCGAACACGCGATAG
>CAYGZN010000648.1:0-1909 GCA_964354355.1 uncultured Burkholderiaceae bacterium
GGTCTTCGTGCTCACCTCGATCTACCTGGTGATGCCGGTGGGCCGCCCGTCGGTGCAGCACGCGCTCATCGGTGCCGTCACGGCGGCCCTGCTGTGGGAGCTCTCGCGCCACGTGCTGGTGTGGTACTTCGCCACCCTGTCGCAGATCGGCACCGTCTACGGATCGCTGACCACGGCCATCGCGGTCTTGCTGAGCCTGGAACTCGCGGCGACCCTGCTGTTGCTGGGTGCCCAGGTGATCTCGGAGTACGAGCGCGTCGGCGCCGACGACGCCGACGCGCCGGTTCAGCCGTTCACGACCGATCCGGACTGATGGCCGACGGCCTCGCGTGCAACGGCACCGCAGGGCCACGGGTGATGTCGCGACACGCATCGCTGCAAGCCTCGAGGTGCCGTGTCAGCGGAACTCCAGGCCTTCGAAATCACCGGACCTGCGCCACTCGTCCAGGTAACGGAAGTAGGCTGCGGCACCCTGCGGGTAGCCGACGTTGAGTCGCGCGCGGGGGCCCGGGTCCTGGCCCTCGTTGTTGTAGTAGCCGGGCGTGCAGTCGGGCGAGCCGATCATCCGGCCCATGCCGGTGAGCAGCAGCGCCACCCAGGCGTCCTCGGCCGCGCGGGTGACCTCGATCTCGCGCGCGCCGATGTCGAGCGCGTGCCGGATCACGAGCGCGATCGTCCTGCCCGCCTCGGTGAGGTTGTGCGGCACGTTGGAGATGAGGTTGGCGCCCTGGGTCGGCTGCACGAAGAACGCATTCGGGAATCCGTGCACGTGGATGCCGTGCTTCGTGCGCATGCCGTCGGCCCAGTGCTCGGACAGCTTCACGCCGTCGCGGCCGGTCATGTCGAAGCCGGCGCGGCGTCTGTATTCCGTGCCCACTTCGAACCCCGACGCGTAGATGATGCAGTCGACCGGGTACTCGACCCCGGCCGCCACGACCCCGGCCGCGGTGATCCGCTCGACGCCCTTGCCGTCGGTATCCACCAGGTGCGTGTTCGGCGCGTTGAACGCCTGCAGGTACTCGTCGTGGAAGCACGGCCGCTTGCAGAGCTGGCGGTACCACGCCTTGAGCGCCCGGGCCGTCGCCCGGTCCTGCACGATCGCGTCGACCCGCGCGCGGATCTCCTCCATCTTCTCGAAGTCGGCGTCCTCGAACGCGGCCATCATGTTGGCGGGCGTCATCTGCTCGCGCGGCAGGTTCATGATCCTGCTGCGGATGCGCCGCGCCAGGTCGGTCCAGCCGTCCTTGACCAGGTCCTCCTGCGCCGTGCCGCCGGCCTGATTCGCGGTGAAGTTCTCGACCCAGCGCTGCTGCCATCCCGGGCTCGCGATCCCGGCGAACCAGTCGGGATCGATCGGCTCGTTGGCCCGCACGTCGACCGACGACGGCGTGCGCTGGAACACGTAGAGCGCCCGGCACGCACGCGCCAGGTGCGGCACGCACTGAACCGCCGTGGCACCCGTGCCGATGATCGCCACCCGCTTGTCGGCGAGACCGGTCAGCGGCGCACCCGACGGGTCGCCGCCCGTGTAGTCGTAGTCCCAGCGGCTCGTGTGGAACGAGTGCCCCTGGTACGACTCGATGCCGGGAATGCCGGGCAGCTTCGGCACGTGCAGCGGTCCGGTCCCCATGCCGACGAACTGCGCGGTGAACGCGTCGCCGCGATTCGTGCGCACGATCCAGCGCGAACGCGAGCCGTCCCACGCGAGGTCGGTCACCTCGGTGTGGAACAGCGCGTGCTCGTACAGGCCGTAGTGCCGCCCGATGCGCCGGCTCTGCTCGAGGATCTCCGGCGCGTGCGCGTACTTCTCCGACGGCATGTGCCCCGTCTCTTCGAGCAGCGGCATGTACACCAGCGATGCCGTGTCGCACTGTGCACCCGGATAGCGGTTCCAGTACCAGGTGCCGCC
>CAYGZN010000649.1:0-1904 GCA_964354355.1 uncultured Burkholderiaceae bacterium
TGAAGTCGACCGGCAGCTTCTCGCCCCGGCCCAGCATGTCCTGGATGCGCTTGTGCGCGGCGTCGCGCCCGGTGAGCATCTTGCCGTTCAGCAGCAGCGTGTCGCCGGGTTTTCAGCTCGCCACGTCGGCCCGCGTCAGCGTGTTCAGGTCGACGCGCTTGCTCCTGTTGTAGTCGGGCGCCCACTTCACGTCGGGCCACAGGTCCAGGCTCGGCGGGTCCATGTAGGCCGGGCCCGAGCCGTCGAGCACCACGTGCGCGTGGCGCGTCGCGGCACAGTTGGGGATCATCGCCACCGGCTTGCCGGCGGCGTGCGTGGGGTAGGTGGCGATCTTGACGTCGAGCACGGTGGTCAACCCGCCCAGCCCCTGTGCGCCGATGCCCAGCGCGTTGACCTTCTCGTACAGCTCGATGCGCAGTTCCTCGAGCTTGTTCTTCGGTCCGCGGGCGAGCAGGTCGAACATGTCGATCGGCTCCATCAGCACTTCCTTGGCCAGCAGCATCGCCTTCTCGGCCGTGCCTCCGACGCCGATGCCCAGCATGCCCGGCGGGCACCAGCCGGCGCCCATCGTCGGCACCGTCTTGATGACCCAGTCGACCAGGTCGTCGCTCGGGTTCATCATGATGAACTTGCTCTTGTTCTCGCTGCCGCCGCCCTTGGCGGCCACCGTGACGTCGAGCTTGTCGCCGGGCACGATGCTCATGTGGATCACCGCGGGGGTGTTGTCCTTGGTGTTGCGTCGCTCGAAGATCGGGTCGGCCAGCACCGATGCGCGAAGCGTGTTGTCGTGGTTCAGGTAGCCGTGGCGAACGCCCTCGTTCACCGCGTCCTCGATCGAGCCCGCAAAGCCCTCGAAGCGCACGTCCATGCCGATCTTCAGGAACACGTTGACGATGCCGGTGTCCTGGCAGATCGGGCGGTGACCTTCGGCGCACATCCTCGAATTGGTCAGGATCTGCGCGATCGCGTCCTTCGCCGCCGGCGAGGCTTCGCGCTCGTAGGCGCGGGCCAGGTGGCTGATGAAGTCGGCCGGGTGGTAGTAGCTGATGAACTGCAGCGCGGCGGCGATCGAATCGACGAGGTCCTGCTGCCGGATGGTGGCCATGGCGGATGTCCTTCGCGTGGGGTTGCGGCGTCTGTGGTTGGCGGCGTGACTGCGAGTGCCGTGTCGGGCGTCGGTGCCTTGTCGGGCGTCGATGGCGTGGCGGGCGTCGATGGCGTGTGTCGGCTGCGCGCCCCGTCAGTGATCTGCGTCGCCGGGCCGGGGTCGGGCGGCCGTGCCGGTCATGATCCGGTCGATCAGCGCGATGGCGAGCGCCGACCCGAGGAACACGACGTGGATCACGGTCTGCCACAGCAGCGTCTTCTCCGGCAGCGAGCCGGCCGAGATGAAGACCTTGAGCAGGTGGATCGACGAGATCCCGATGATCGCCGTGGCCAGCTTGACCTTCATCCGAGGCAATCACTCCTATAAGGCCGGCGGCGAGTGGAAACTCGACAACTTCACCAACCGCAGCACCGGCGGCGTGCCGGGCGGCTACGGCTTCAGTTCGGCGCAGACCGGCCTGCCCGCCTTGCAGGGCGTCGCGTTGCCCGGCGGCGGCGTGGGATTCCCCTACGCCAGTTTCCTGCTGGGAATGGCCAACAGCGCCAGCGTCTCCAATCCGGCGGATCCGCAGTATCGCCGCAAATCCTGGGCTTTCTTCGTCCAGGACACCTGGAGGATCACCCGCAAACTGACCTTGGACTACGGACTGCGCTACGACTGGCAGCCCGCCCCCTGGGAACTCCGCAACCGGATGAGCATGTTCTCGCCCGACGTGAAGAACCCGTCCGCGGGCGGATTGCTGGGCGGGACGCTGTACGCCGGCTACGGGCCCGGCCGCTGCGACTGCGACCTCACC
>CAYGZN010000650.1:0-1899 GCA_964354355.1 uncultured Burkholderiaceae bacterium
CGCGTTCCGGAGCCAGCAGCCCCTGGTCTTCGTAGAAACGGATCGCCCGGGGCGTGACGTCGAACTCGCGGGCCAGCTCGGTGATCGTGAAGGTGGGCATTGCGGCGTGGGGCAGGGGGGCCGTCCGGACCGGTGTCGGCCCATCCCGGTGCCGGCCAGTCCGCTTACACTTACGTAAACGTCAATTCTAGCCGCGATGAATCCCCTCGAGCAGCAGCTGACCTACCCGTTCGGTGACACCCTTCCCGGCCGGGCCCGCAAGCAGGAAGTCGCCCCGGGGGTCTTCTGGATCCGGATGCCGCTGCCGTTCGCGCTGGACCACATCAACCTGTGGCTGGTGCGGGACGAGTTCCGGGGGCGCCGCGGCTGGACGCTGATCGACTGCGGGATTGCCTCGGACGAGACCCGCGGGCTGTGGGACCAGGTGATCGCCGGCGAGCTCGACGGCGAACCGATCGTGCGGGTGCTGTGCACGCACACCCACCCCGACCACGTCGGGCTTGCCGGCATGCTGACCGAGCGGTTCGACGCGCCGCTGTGGATGACGCTGGGCGAGTACGCGATGGGCCGGCTGCTGTCGGCCGTGATGCCCGGCGTCGACGGCGAGTCGGCGCACCGGCACTTCCGGCGGCACGGCGTGCCCGAAGGCGACGAGCTCGAGTCGATCCGCCGGCGCAACTCGAGGTACTTCGCCAGCCTGGTGCCGTCGATGCCGCTGCGGTTCCGGCGGATCACCGACGGCGAGACGGTGCGCATCGGGTCTCGCGACTGGCGGGTCATCGTGGGCACCGGCCACTCGCCCGAGCACGCCGCGTTGTACAGCGCGCAGGACGGGCTGCTGGTGTCGGGCGACATGGTGCTGCCGCGGATCTCGACCAACGTGTCGGTGTTCGACCTGGAGCCCGAAAGCGACCCCGTCACCTGGTATCTGGCGTCGCTGCAGCGCTTCGACGCGTGCCGCCCGGACACGCTGGTGCTGCCCTCCCACGGCCGGCCGTTTCGCCACCTGCACATCCGCATGCAGCAGCTGCGCGACCACCACGCCGAGCGCCTGGACGCGGTCGAGGCCGCCTGCCGCGAGCGCCCGATGACCGCGTACGAGATCGTCCCGGTGATGTTCCACCGGCAGTTCGACACCCATCAGCTGACGTTCGCGCTCGGCGAGTCGCTGGCGCACCTGCATGCGCTGTGGCACCGCGACCGGCTGGCGCGCGCGCAGGACGGCAACGGCGTCGTGCGTTTCTCGGCGGTCTGACCCCCGCGGTGCCGCCCGGCGCGGGTCAGGGCGCGGCCCGCGGGCGCACCCGCGAGGCAGCCAGCTTCGCGTTGCGCCGTGCGGTGTCGACGTCGTCCGCACGGGCCAGCGCAACGCCCATGCGGCGCTTGACGAACGACTCGGGCTTGCCGAACAGGCGCAGGTCGCTGCCCGGCACCGACAGCGCCTCGGCCACACCCTCGAACACGATGCCGCGCGCCTCGACGCCGCCGTAGATCACCGCACTGGCGCCGGGCGAGCGCAGCGACGCGTCGACCGGCAGGCCCAGGATCGCGCGCGCGTGCAGGTCGAACTCGGACTGGTGCTGCGTGGCCATCGTCACCATGCCGGTGTCGTGGGGGCGCGGGCTGACCTCGGAGAACCACACCTGGTCGGCCTTGACGAACAGCTCCACGCCGAAGATGCCGGTGCCGCCCAGCGCGGCGGTCACCCGCTGCGCGATGTCGCGCGAGCGCGCCAGCGCGACCGGGCTCATGGGATGGGGCTGCCAGCTTTCGACGTAGTCGCCGGCGACCTGCACGTGGCCGATCGGGTCGCAGAAGTGCGTGGCGATCGAGCCGTCGGCGGCGCGTGCGCGCACGGTCAGCTGCGTGATCTCGTAGTCGAAGTCGATGAACCCCTCG
>CAYGZN010000651.1:0-1885 GCA_964354355.1 uncultured Burkholderiaceae bacterium
CCGTCGAAGCCGATCTCGTATTCCTTCATGCCGCGGTAGCCGAGCACGTGGATCTCGCTGCCGCTCATGCCCGGCGCCGGGAAGGGCATCGCGTCGGTGCCGCGGGGCTTGGGCACGAGGAACATCGACAGGCCGCGGTAACCGGGCTGGTCGCGATTCGTGCGCGCCAGCAGCGTCATCAGGTCGCTGCGCGCGCCGTGCGTGGTCCAGGTCTTGTTGCCGTGGATGCGCCAGACGGGCTGGCCGGCGGCGTTGGTGCCGCGCTCGGCACGGGTCTTCAGCGAAGCCAGGTCGGAGCCGACGTCCGGCTCGGTGAAAGAGGCGGTCGGGATGATCGTGCCCGCGACCAGCCCGGGCAGCAGCCGCGCGCGCTGTCCGTCGGTGCCGTCGTGCAGGATCAGTTCGCAAGCGATCTCCGAACGCGTTCCCAGCGAACCCAGCCCGATGTAGCCGCGCGACAGTTCCTCGGTCACCACGCACATCGCGGCCTTGCCCAGCCCCGAGCCGCCCCACGACTCCGGAACGGTCAGGCCGAACACGCCGAGCGTGCCCAGCTCGGCAATGACCGAATCGGGGATCAGTTCATTGCGAAGGTGCCAGCCGTGCGCGGCCTCCATGTGGTCGTCGGCCCAGCGCGCGAACTGCGTGGCGATTTCCGTGAGCGCCGGGTCGTCGAAGCCGGGATCGCCGAAGCCGCGCGTGGCCAGGCCTTCGGCGACCCGCGTCGCGATCCGGGCACGCACCGCCGGCGCGAAGCCGTCGCGGCGCAGCGCGCGGACCGACGCGTGCTGGGTGAACGCCGACACGGTCGCGCCGCTCGGGTCCAGCGTGTCGGCACGAAAGATCTCGCCCTGGCTCATCGGCAGCCCGCCGGCCAGCTGCGACAGGTACTCGCCGAAGGCCGCCTGCAACAGCAGCGTTTCCAGCTCGCCGAGCCGGCCTGCGACGCCCAGCCGCGTCGCCCAGCCGAGCATCTCGCGCAGCGCGCGCACGTAGGTCACCGCCCACGCATACCCGTGTGCGCGGGCCTGTTCGCGGTTCAACGCATCGGCCGGGTCGGCGCCGGCCAGCTCGTGGCGCAGCGTTGCCTGAAGCGCGTCGACGAGGGCGGACGCCGCGCCGAGCGCGTGCTCGCAGGCGGACAGCAGGTCGGCACGGGCGGCGGGTGCGGTCATCGTCAGCGGTTCCGGTGGGTTTGCTCGGGTGGCGGATGGCTTACAGGTGCAGGGCGAAGCGGTGCCGCCTCGGTCGCGCAGGCGGCTCAGCCGGACCCGCCGCCGATCACGCGATCGGCCTGCAGCGCGTCCAGCGTGCCCGCGTCCAGTCCCAGCACGTCGCTCAGCACGCTGCGCGTGTGCGCGCCCAGGGTCGGTGCCACGGCGGGTGGCATGCGGGCAACGGCCCCGAAGTCGATCGGCGACGCCGCGGTCAGGAAGCGGCCGTAGCCCGCGTGGTCCACCGTGTCGAACATCGGATTGGCCGTCGAGCAGCGCGGGTCCTCCGCCAGCATCTGCTGGAAGCTGCGGTACGGCCCCCAAAGGATCGACCGGTCGGCCAGCGCCTCGCCCACCTGGGCCAGCGTTCGGCGCGCGAACCACGGTCGCAGGCAGGCCGAGATCAGCTCGCGGGCGTCGTAGCGGCCCGCCTCGGTGTCGAGCCGGTGGCCGAGCGCGGCAGCGGCCGTCTGCAGGCCGGCCTCCACGCCGATCGCTCGCACCAGCGCACGCCATTGCCGGTCGCTGATCGCGGCAACCATCGCGTGCCGACCGTCGGCCGTCGCAAACGAATCACCGTAGGCGCCGTACAGGAAGTTGCCGTCGGCGCGACGCCCGCTGCCGTTGACCTGGGCGTCGGCGATGTAGGCGAGGTTCGAGGTCGCGGCCAG
>CAYGZN010000652.1:0-1879 GCA_964354355.1 uncultured Burkholderiaceae bacterium
CGGCGGTCGTGATCCTGCTCAGCGACGGGCGGCGCACCACCGGCCCCGATCCGGTCGACGCGGCCAAGATGGCTGCCGAGCGCGGGCTGCGGGTGTTCACCGTCGGCTTCGGCACCCGCGAGGGAACGTCGGTCGACTTCGGCGGCTGGTCGATCTACGTGCGACTGGACGAGGAGGCGCTCAAGGCGGTCGCCGAGATCACCCGGGCGGAGTACTTCCACGCCGGGACCGCCGACGACCTGAAGAAGGTCTACCAGGGGCTGAACAGCAAGCTCGTGCTGGAACGCAAGGAGACCGAGATCAGCGCGCTGTTCGCCGCGGCGGCGGCCGCCCTGTCGATCGCCGCCGGCCTGCTGTCGCTGCTGTGGTTCAGGCGGCCGCTGTAGCGGCGGCGACGCGCGCGCCGGGCCGGCTCGCGGTCCGGGTAGCATAGTCGCCTTTCGGGAGGGGACATGCGGGCGAACCGGGTGCGCGACCTGATGGCCGCCGGCCAGACGGCGCTGGTGGGCTGGTGCGGAATCGGCAACGCCTATGCCGCCGAGCTGATGGGTCACGGCGGCTTCGACGGCGTGGTCGTCGACCTGCA
The DNA here is from genome assembly GCA_964354355.1 of uncultured Burkholderiaceae bacterium. Taxonomy (GTDB): domain Bacteria; phylum Pseudomonadota; class Gammaproteobacteria; order Burkholderiales; family Burkholderiaceae_E; genus CAYGZN01. The sequence continues at coordinate 587 of CAYGZN010000652.1, forward strand.
GCACGGGCAGGTCTACCTCGACCAGGCGGTCCCGATGCTGCAGGCCCTGTCGGCAACGCCGGCCACGCCGCTGGCACGGGCCTCGGAGAACAACTTCTTCGAGATCAACAAGCTGCTCGACTCGGGCGCGTACGGCGTGATCGTGCCGATGATCGACACGGTCGAGGACGCGCGCCGGGTGGTCGACGCCGTGCGCTACCCGCCCCTGGGCCGACGCTCGTACGGGCCGGCGCGCGGCCTGTTGTACGGCGGCCCCGACTACTTCGAGCACGCCAACGACACGCTGCTCGCGTTCGCGATGATCGAGACACCGCAGGGCCTGGCGAACCTGGACGCGATCGCCGCCGTCGACGGCCTCGACGGGCTGTTCATCGGCCCGAGCGACCTGTCGATCGCGCTCGGCGTCGCGCCGTCGCCGCGCTGGCGCGACGAGCCGCTCGCCGGCGCGATCGCGCGGATCCACGCCGCCGCGCGCCGCCACGGGCGCCTGGCCGGGATCTTCTGCGCGTCGCTCGAGATGGCGGTGGACATGCGCGCGCAGGAATTCGACATGGTCGTGCCGGGCAACGACCAGATCCTGCTGCGCAGCGCGGCGCAAACGTGGTGCCAGCGCGTGCGCGGCGACTGAACCTGCCAACGCGACGGGATCGGACGCCCGGGATCGGGCGCCCGGGATCAGCCGCCCGGGCTCGACCAGCCCGCCGCCTCGTCCATCGCCGCGACGACCTCGCGATCCTCGAGCTGGTGGAAGTCCGCGTAGTGCAGGCCGATCGCGATGAACGGCTCGGGGGTGGCCGGACACACGACCTCGTCGACCAGCGGCGCGAGCCGCGCGAGCGTGTCGGCCGGGGCGACCGGGACCGCGAGCACCAGGCGCGCCGGCTGGCGCGCGCGCAGCGCACGCAGCGCGGCCCGCACGCTGGTGCCCGTCGCGATGCCGTCGTCGACGACGATCACGGTCCGGCCCGCAAGCGGCAGCGCGGCGCGGCTGCCCACGTAGGCAACCCGCCGCCGCTCGATCTCGCGCAGCTGGTGCTGGGCCTCGGCGTCGATTTCTGCGCGCGTCATCCCGGTGGCGGCAACGACCTCCTCGTTGACGACCAGTTCGGGTTGCGGACCGTCGACGATCGCGGCCGCGGCCAGCTCGGGCTGGCCCGGCGCGCCGATCTTTCGCACCAGCAGCACGTCCAGCGGCGCGTGCAGCGCGCGAGCCACCTCGAGCCCCACCGGCACCCCGCCACGCGGCAGCGCCAGCACGATGGGATCGGCGTAACGCCTGGCCGCCAACCGTTG
>CAYGZN010000653.1:0-1877 GCA_964354355.1 uncultured Burkholderiaceae bacterium
TGAGCCAGTTGAAGCGCGTGGTGCGGACCAACTACTCGAACCCGCCGACGCACGGCGGCTCGGTGGTCGCCACCGTCCTGAACACGCCCGAGCTGCGGGTCCTGTGGGAGCAGGAACTGGGCAGCATGCGCGATCGCATCCGCGCGATGCGCACCGGGCTGGTCGATCGCCTGGCCAAGCGCGGCGTGGCGCGCGACTTCGCGTTCGTCAAGCGCCAGCGCGGAATGTTCTCCTACTCGGGGCTGAACAGTGCGCAGGTCGACCGGCTGCGCGAGGAATTCGGCATCTACGCGGTGGGCACCGGCCGCATCTGCCTGGCCGCGCTGAACAACCGCAACATCGACTACGTGGCCGACGCGATCGCCAAGGTGCTCTGACGCGGCGCGCGGTTCACAGCAGCGTATTCAGAGCACCTTCTTCAGCAGCTTGAGCTTGCCGTCGGTGAACGGCGGGTAACGGGCGTCCAGGTCGGGCCACAGGCCGCGCCGCAGGATCGGCTTGAAGTGACTGAAGGTCCGAAAGCCGTGGCTGCCCGTGTACGAACCGATCCCCGAGGCGCCGACGCCACCGAACGGCAACTCGGGCACACCCATCATCACCAGCACGTCGTTGATGCAGGCCATGCCGGCGGCGGTGCCGGCAAGCACCCGATCGGCCTCGCGCGCGTCGCCGAACACGTACAGCGCCAGCGGCTTCTCGCGGGCGTTGATGAACGCCATCGCCGCGGCCACGTCGTCCACCTCGAGCACCGGCAGCACCGGACCGAAGATCTCCTCGACCATCACCGGCGCGTCCGGCGGCACGTCGACCAGCACCGTCGGCGCCACGTAGCGTGAAGCCGCATCGGCCACGCCGCCGAACGCCACCCTGCCCTGATCCAGATACGCGGCGAGCCGCCGCGCATGGCGCTGGCTGATGATCCGCCCGAAGTCCTTCGACGTCTTCGGATCGCCGTACATCTTCGCGACCTCCGCGCCGAGCCGGGCGACCAGCCGGTCGCGCAGGCCGCGCTCGACCAGCACGTAGTCGGGCGCGATGCAGGTCTGGCCGGCGTTCATCCACTTGCCCCAGGCGATGCGCCGTGCCGTGGTGGACAGGTTCGCATTGCGCGTCACGATGCACGGGCTCTTTCCGCCCAGCTCCAGCGTGACCGGCGTCAGGTACTTCGCGGCGGCCGCCATCACGATCCGGCCGACCTGGCCGTTGCCGGTGTACAGGATGTGGTCGAAACGGTGGGTCAGCAGCGCGGTCGTCTGCTCGGCGCCGCCCTCCACGACGGCGACCGCATCCGGGTCCAGGTATCGAGGCACCAGCCGGGCGATCAGCGCCGAGGTGGCCGCCGCGACCTCGGACGGCTTGATCAGCGCGCAGTTGCCGGCGGCGATCACGCCGACCAGCGGCGACAGCACGAGCTGCAGCGGGTAGTTCCACGCACCGATGACCAGCACGGTTCCCAGCGGCTCCGGCACGATCTGACTGCTGCCCGGCTGGCTGACCAGCGGCGTGCGGACCTTGCGGGGCGCCATCCAGCGCGACAGGTTGCGAAGCGCGTGGCGGGCCTCGCTGCGCACGAAGGACAGCTCGGCGATCCAGGCCTCCTGCACGGGCTTGTGCAGGTCCGCAAACAGCGCGTCCAGGAACGCCTGCTCGTTGTCTTCGAGCATCCGGCACAGCGCCTGCAGCTGCTGTCGCCGCCAGGGCGCGGCGCGCGTGCGTCCCTGCGCGAAGGTCCGGTTCAGCCGCTCGATGGTGGGCGCCAGCGTGGCGATGTCGGTGAACGGGGCCCGGTCATTCATCCTTCTCTCCTAGCCGCGGCCGACGTAGGGCATCTTGGTGGCCATGATGGTCATGAACTGCACGTTCGCGTCCAGCGGCAG
>CAYGZN010000654.1:0-1876 GCA_964354355.1 uncultured Burkholderiaceae bacterium
GAACCGGGCGCAGCGCCTGCAGCGCGGCGACCACCGGCTCGAAGCCGATGCCCAGCGCCAGCCACGCGCCGGCGACCGCCAGCAGGTTCGACACGTTGAAGCGGCCCAGCAGCGGCACGTCCAGCGACGCGCGGCCCCAGTCGCCGTCCAGGCCGATGCGCATGCCGTGCGGCGTGACCTCGACCGAACGCGCCAGCAGCAGTCGGTCGACCTGGGCGCCGACCTGCTCGCATGGCGCGCTGCCGGGTGCGGCGGCGGCCGGTGCGGCGCCCCCGGGCGGTGCGGCGCCGTCGGCGATCCGGTAGCCGATCCGCATCGTGCCCGCCGCGACGTCGGCCAGCATCGTGCCGGCCCACGGATCGTCCAGGTTGACCACCGCCGCAGCGAGCCCGGGCCAGCCGAACAGCCGCGCCTTGGCGCGGGCATAGGCCTGCATCGTGCCGTGGTGATCGAGGTGGTCGCGGGTCAGGTTGGTGTACACCGCAACCCGGATGCGCGTGCCGTCCAGGCGCGCCTGCTCCAGGCCGATCGAGGACGCCTCGATCGCGACGTGGCCGACGCCGGCGGCGCGCAGGTCGGCGAAGCACTGCTGCAGCGCAAGCGCGTCGGGCGTGGTCAGGCCGAGATCGACCAGCGCGCCCAGCCGTCCGGCGCCCAGCGTGCCGATGACCGCGCTGTCGCGGCCCATGTGCCGCAGGCCGTGCGCAATCCACTGGCTGCAGCTGGTCTTGCCGTTGGTGCCGGTGACGGCCAGCACGGTCATGTGCTCGGTGGGCGCGCCCTGGAAGCCGGCGGCGATCGGGCCGGCCAGCTTCTTCAGCCCGTTGACGCCGCGGTTGGGCAGCGCCCAGCCGGTGCGCCCGTCGAACCCGTCGCGCTCCCACACGATTGCCGCGGCGCCGCGCTCGATGGCCTGGCCGATGAACCGGCGCCCGTCGCTGCGCTCGCCCGGATAGGCGAAGAACGCGTCGCCGCGGCCGATCGCGCGGCTGTCGCTGCGCAGCGCCGCACCGGCGGCCAGCGACGCGCGCAGCCATCCGGCCGTCGCCTCGGCCTCGCGGCTCGCGGCCCGCGCGGGCGGCGCCGTCACACGCTCTCCTTGACCGGATCGGCCGGCACGATCAGCGTGGTGAACGGCGCATCGGGGGCGACCTTCAGCGCACGCAGCGCGTCGCCGGCGATCCGCGCGAAGGCGGGCGCCGCGACCTGGCCGCCGTAGTGCTGCCCGCCGCCGGGCTCGTCGATCATCACCGCGACGATCACCCGCGGGTTGGACGCCGGCGCGAACCCGACGAACGAGGCGATGTACTTGTTGACGTAGCTGCCGTTCTCCTGCTTGTGGGCCGTGCCGGTCTTGCCCGCGACCCGATAACCGGCGATCTGCGCCTGCGGCGCCGTGCCCTGCGGGCCTGCCGCCATCTCGAGCATGCGCCGCACCGCGCGTGCCGTCTCCGGCCGCAGCACGGACACGCCGGGCGCCGGCTCGTCGGCGCGCAGCATCGTCAGCGGGATCAGCTCGCCGTCGCGGGCGAACACCGAGTACGCGCGCGCCAGCTGGATCAGCGACACCGAGATGCCGTGCCCGTAGGACATCGTCGCCTGCTCGATCGGCTTCCAGTTCCGATGCGGCCTGACCCGGCCGGCGACGGCTCCCGGAAAGCCCAGATGCGGCGGCTGGCCGAATCCCAGCGACGTGTACAGCTCCCACATCTGCTGGGGCTGCAGCTGCTGGGCCATCTTCACGGTGCCGACGTTGGAGGACTTCTGCACGATCTGCTCGACCGTCAGCGTCCCGTAGGCGTGCGCGTCGTGGATCGTGTGGGGCCCGATCGTCAGCCGCCCGGGCGCGGTGTCGATCGTGCTGGTCGGCTTGACC
>CAYGZN010000655.1:0-1875 GCA_964354355.1 uncultured Burkholderiaceae bacterium
CTGGCGGCCGACCGCGTCGATCTCGTCGATGAACAGGATGCACGGCGCGTGCTTCTTGGCCTGCTCGAACATGTCGCGCACGCGGGCCGCGCCCACGCCCACGAACATCTCGACGAAGTCCGAGCCGGAGATGGAGAAGAACGGCACCTTGGCCTCGCCGGCGATCGCCTTGGCCAGCAGCGTCTTGCCGGTGCCGGGTGACCCCACCATCAGCACCCCACGTGGGATGCGTCCGCCGAGCTTCTGGAACTTGGACGGGTCGCGCAGGAACTCCACCAGCTCGTGGACTTCTTCCTTCGCCTCGTCGCACCCCGCGACGTCGGCGAAGGTGATCGTGTTGTTGGACTCGTCGAGCAGGCGCGCCTTGCTCTTGCCGAACGAGAACGCGCCGCCGCGCCCGCCGCCCTGCATCTGGCGCATGAAGAAGACCCAGACGCCGATCAGAAGCAGCATCGGGAACCACGAGATGAAGATGCTCATCAGCAGCGACTGCTCTTCGTCGGGCTTGGCGTTGACCTGCACGCCGTACTTCATCAGGTCGGAGATCATCCAGAGGTCGCCGCTGCCGGGCGAGTAGACCGTCACGCTGCGGCCTTCCTTGGTCTTGGCCCGAAGGGTGCGCCCGTCGACGATCACGCTCTCGATGCGCCCGCCCTTGGCTTCTTCCATGAACTGCGAGTACGGCAGGTCACCGCCGCGAACCTGCCTCGTGTCGAACTGCTTGAACACGGTGAACAGGACCAGCGCGATCACCAGCCAGACCGCAGCCTTGGAAAACATGTTGTTCACTGACCGACTCCTTCAACGCCCGACCGCGGTGGGGCGAACCCACAACATTCTACGCCAATCCACCGATGGGGTGGCCTCAAAAACCCGCCCCAAGTCCTTGATTTTTCAAAGACCGGCCGAGCAGATAGGTCTCGGCCGACTTGTCGCGCGACGCCTTGGGCTTGCGCGGTGCGACGCTGACGAACGTGCGCTTGAAGGCCTCGACGATCTGGCTGTAGCCGCTGCCGTGGAAACACTTGATCAGCAAAGCCCCTTCGGGTTTCAGGTGATGCTGTGCGAACTCCAGCGCCAACTCGGCCAGGTGGCCCATGCGCGCGGCGTCGGCCAGCCCTACCCCGGACAGGTTGGGGGCGAGGTCCGAAACCACAAGGTCCACCTTCGCGCCGCCCAGTTGGGTTTCCAGCTGCCGCAGCACCGGCTCCTCGCGGATGTCGCCCTGGATGAACTCCACGTCTGCCACGGGCTCCATCGGCAGGATGTCGAGCGCGATGATCCGCCCCGCGATACCCCCGCCGGGGGCGGCCAGCCGGTCGCGCAGCGCCTGCGACCAGCTCCCGGGCGCCGAGCCCAGGTCGACGATCGTCATGCCCGGCCGCACGAGCCGGTCGTGCTCGGCGATCTCGAGCAGCTTGAACGCCGCCCGCGAGCGGTAGTTGTGCTTCTGGGCGAGCTTGACGTACGGATCGCTCAGATGCTCGTGCATCCATGCCTTGCTGAAACGGTTCTTGGCCATCTTCGATTGCGTCTGCCAGCGCTGGACTACAATTCCCCATGCCCGAAAAGTCCCGATCGGCCCGCGCCGCGCCCTTCGCCGCGCCCAGCCTGCCTCTGTCGGGGGCCGACCGCAAGTCCTTGCGTGCCCGTGCCCACTTCCTGGACCCCGTCGTGAGGGTCGGCGACGCCGGGCTCACCGACGCCGTGATCGCCGAGACGTCGCGCGCGCTCGACGCACACGGCCTGATCAAGGTGCGCGTGTTTGGCGACGATCGTGCCGCACGCGATTCCGTCGCCCAGCGCCTGTGCGAGCAGCTCGGGTGCGCGCCGGTCCAATCGATCGGCAAGCTGCTGGTGCTCTACCGGCCCCAG
>CAYGZN010000656.1:0-1872 GCA_964354355.1 uncultured Burkholderiaceae bacterium
GCTGGTACGTGCCGGGCTCGACCCGGTCCACCAGCCGGGCCGTGACGAGATCGTTCAGGATCCGGTGCGCGGTCGACGGGTGCAGCCCGGTGCGCTGGGACAGGTCCTTGAGGCTGACCGCCTCGGGCTGCTCGGCCAGGGCGTCCAGCAGGCACACCAGCCGGTCGATGACCTGGATCGCGGTCTTGCCGGCCGATGTGTCGTTGTCGCGGGACCGCGCCATCGTAGGGTTCCGGGGGGCTGCGACGGCGGCCGGCGCGCCCGCGCGAGGCTGTGGTGGATGGTGGTAGCTTATATCACCGTGTGAAATCATTGTCGAGGCAGGCACGCGCCCGGCCTCGGCGACGGTTGGGGCAACCGGGACGGGCGATAATGTGCGCCGAGAGGAGACACGATGCGCGTCGGACTGTTCATCACCTGCCTGGTCGACCTGATGCGTCCGGAGATCGGCATGGCCACGGTTCGACTGCTCGAGGCCGCCGGCTGCACCGTCGAGGTGCCGATGAGCCAGACCTGCTGCGGGCAGCCCGGCTTCAATTCCGGCGACACCGGCGCAGCGCGCGACCTGGCCCGCAAGTTCCTGGCGGAGTTCGAGTCGTTCGACTACGTGGTCGTACCGTCGGGTTCGTGCGGCGGCATGATCCGCCATCACTACCCGACGCTGTTCGGCGCGGACCCGGACCTGCGAACCCGCATCGCAGCGCTGGCGTCGCGCACCTGGGAGCTGACGTCGTTCCTGCACGACGTGCTCCGGGTGGAGCGCCTGCCCGGCCGCTTCGAGGGGGACGTCACCTATCACGACTCGTGCAGCGGGCTGCGCGAGCTCGGCGTGCAGGCGCAGCCGCGTGCGCTGATGGCGCTGAACCCGGCGATCCGCGTGGTCGAGATGAAGGACAGCCGCGCCTGCTGCGGCTTCGGCGGGACGTTCGCGCTCAAGTACGGCAACGTCTCCAGCGCGATCGTCGACGAGAAGCTCGACAACATCCGTGCCAGCGGCGCCGGCTGCGTGGTGCTCGGCGACCTGGGCTGCATGCTCAACATCGAGGGCCGGCTGCGCCGGCGCGGCGACGTGCACACCCGCGTGCTGCACGTCGCGCAGGTGCTGGCCGGCGACACCGGCGAGGCATTGCCGCCCGCTGCGGCACCGGTCGCGGGCGCAGCGCCACCGGGCGGCGCTGCGCCCGCCGCCGGCGGAGGCGCGTGATGCAGGTTCAGTCGATGCACTTCAAGGCTCGCAGCGGGCAGAAGCTCGCCGACGAGCGCCTGCAGAAGAACCTCAAGCTGCTGTCGACCAAGTGGACCGTCGGGCGGGCCAACGCGATCACCGAGCTGGACGACTTCGAGGGCACGCGCAACGAGGCGGTCGCGCGGCGCAACCGCGCGCTGCAGAACCTGGACGTCTGGATCGAGCGATTCGAGCAGGCGGCCACGGCGCGCGGCGCCACGGTGCTGTTCGCCGAGACGCCCGAAGACGCGTCGCGGCTGGTGGTGGAGATCGCCCGCCGGCACGGCGTCGGCAAGGTCACCAAGTCCAAGTCGATGGTGTCCGAGGAGATGGCGCTGAACCGCCATCTGGAGGCGGCCGGCGTGAAGGTGGTCGAGACCGACCTGGGCGAGTACATCCTGCAGATCAACGACAACGAGCCGCCCTCGCACATCGTTGCGCCCGTCGTGCACAAGAGCAAGGACGAGGTCTCGGACCTGTTCGCGCGCGTGCACCAGCGCCCGCGCCTGACCGACATCCCGCAGATGACGCGCGAGGCGCGCGAGTTCCTGCGGCCGCACTTCCTGTCGGCCGACATGGGCGTGTCGGGCGGCAACTTCCTGATCGCCGAGACCGGCTCGGTCGCGCTGGTCACCAACGAGGGCAAC
>CAYGZN010000657.1:0-1866 GCA_964354355.1 uncultured Burkholderiaceae bacterium
CGCGTACTCGCCGGCCACGATGCGGCGGCGAACCCACTGGTGGCTCGGGTTGAAGCGCCGCGTGTGTCCACACATCGCCACCCGTCCGGTCCTGGCCTGCAGGTCCACCACGGCCTGCGCATCGGCCAGGCTGTCGGCCAGCGGGATTTCGACCTGGACGTGCTTGCCGGCCTTCAGGCACGCGATCGCCTGCGACGCGTGCAGCTGCGTCGGCGTGCACAGGATCACCGCGTCCACGTCGGCCCGCGCCAGGCTGTCGGCCAGGTCGGTGCTGACGTGGCCGATCCCGTATCGGGCGGCAACCTCCTGCGTCTTGCCCAGCTCGCGGCCCACCAGCGACACCACCTCGACGCCGTCGATCAGACGGATCGCGTCCAGGTGCTTGGTGCCGAACGCGCCGGCGCCGGCCAGCGCGACCTTGATCGGGTTGCCCATCACGTGTTCTCCAGGATCAGGTGGCCCACCGCCGTGTTCGACGCCGGGACGTGGTAGAAGCGGTGCACGACGCGCGGCGGTCGCTCGCTCATTGCGCCGCGCGCGATCAGCCACATCACCAGTTCGATGCCCTCGGAACCGGCCTCGCGGACGTAGTCGATGTGCGGCACGGCGGCCTGCGCCTGCGGGTCGGCGATCAGCCGGTCCAGGAACGCGTTGTCGAAGTCCCGGTTGATCAGCCCGGCGCGCGGACCCTGCAGCTGGTGGCTCATCCCCCCGGTGCCCCACACCTGGACGTCGAGCGGCTCGTCGTACGACTCGATCGCCTTGCGGATCGCACGGCCCAGCGCGTAGCAGCGCCGGCCCGACGGAACCGGGTACTGCACGACGTTGACCGCGAACGGGATCACCCGGAACGGCCAGGCCTGCGGCTGGCCGCACAGCAGGCTCAGCGGGACGGTCAGGCCGTGGTCGACGTCCATCCTGTTGACGATGGTGAGGTCGAAGTCGTCCTGGATCACCGACTGCGCGATGTGCGCGGCCAGCTCCGGGTGGCCGATCACCGTCGGCACGGGGCGCGGCCCCCAGCCCTCGTCGGCGGGCCGGAACTCGGCGGCCGTGCCGATCGCGAAGGTCGGGATCATCTCCAGGCTGAACGCGGTCGCGTGGTCGTTGTAGACCAGGAACACCACGTCGGGCGGGTTCGCCATCAGCCATTGCTTCGAGAACTCGTAGCCCGAGAACACCTTCTGCCAGTACGGCTCGTGCGCCTTGCCCAGGTCGAGCGCCGCGCCGATCGCCGGCACGTGCGACGTGTAGACCGACGCGGTGATGCGGGCCACGTCAGGCCTTCCCTGCGTCGGGAGAGCCGCCCGAGCCGCCCGAACCGCGGGAACGGCCCGCGCCGCCCTGCGGCTGCCGGTGCGCCTGCGCGTCGCCGTCTTCGCCGACGTAGCGGTTGCCCTCGGGCGAGCGTCCGCCTGCGATCATCATGTCGCGGTACTCCTCTTCGGTCATGCCGGTCATGCTGCCGGCCATCTGCTGGAAGCTCCTGCCGTCGGTGGCCCCGATCTTGGCCAGGAAGTAGATGTTGCCGCCCAGGGCGATGCAGCGGTTCAGGTCGCGCGCCAGCACGGCCTGCTTCTGCGCCTCGGTCATCGGCCACCCGTCGAGGTACGCGCGCTCGTTCGCCTTGAACCGCGTGCGGTTCTCGGCCTTCATCAGCGACATGCAGAACTGGTTCAGGTGGTAGCCCTTGCGCGACTGCTCGGCGTCGAAGATCGTCGTGCCGGGCACGTCGAGGTAGGGTTTGTCCAGGGCCATCGGCTCAGCTCCAGTACAGGCGCATCGGGTTGTCGACGAGCAGCTTTCTTTGCAGCTCGGGCGTCGGCGCGATGTGCGGGATGAAGTCCACCAGCAGCCCGTCGTCGG
>CAYGZN010000658.1:0-1863 GCA_964354355.1 uncultured Burkholderiaceae bacterium
CGCGGCGCGTCTCGGCCGCGCCCATGTCGCTGACCTCGGCGATCGTCGCGCCCGTCGCGGGGTTGGTCACCCGAAACGTCCCGCCGGCATCGGCCGACACCCACTGCCCGTCGATGAAACCCTCGCTGCGCAGCAGCGTCGCGTCGTTCAGCTGCAGCGACATCGCCGGCCCCTTACTTCATCGTCGGCATCACGAACTCGGCGCCGGCCCGGATGCGCGCCGGCCAGCGCTGCGTGACGGTCTTGTAACGCGTGAAGAACCGGACGCCTTCGGGCCCGTGCATGTGGTGGTCGCCGAACAGCGAGTTCTTCCAGCCGCCGAACGAGTGGAACGCCAGCGGCACCGGGATCGGCACGTTGATGCCGACCATCCCGATCTGCACGCGGCTCGCAAACTCGCGCGCCGAATCGCCGTCGCGCGTGAAGATGCAGCAGCCGTTGCCATACTCGTGACCATTGACCAGCGCCAGCGCGTCCTCGAAGGTCTTCACACGCGTCACGCCGAGGACCGGCCCGAAAATCTCCTCGCGGTAGATCCTCATCGACGGCTGCACGCGGTCGAACAGGCACCCGCCCAGGAAGAACCCCTTCTCGCGCCCGGGCACCTTCAGCCCGCGGCCGTCGACGACCAGGCTCGCGCCCTCGGCCACGCCGGTGTCGACGTAGCCCCGCACCTTGTCGAGGTGCTGCGGCGTGACCAGCGGCCCCATTTCGGCGCAGGCGTCCATGCCGTCGCCGACCTTGATGCGGCGCACCCGCTCGGCCAGCCGGGCCACCAGCGTGTCCGCCGTCGATTCGCCGACCGCGACCGCAACCGACACCGCCATGCAGCGCTCGCCCGCCGAGCCGTACGCCGCGCCGATCACCGCGTCGACGACCTGGTCCATGTCGGCGTCGGGCATCACGACCAGGTGGTTCTTGGCGCCGCCCAGCGCCTGCACGCGCTTGCCGTGGCGGGTGCCCGTCTCGTGGATGTAGCGCGCGATCGGCGTCGATCCCACGAAACTGATCGCCTGCACCAGCGGGTGCGCGAGCAGCGCGTCGACCGCGACCTTGTCGCCGTTGACCACGTTGAACACGCCGTCCGGCAGGCCCGCTTCCTTCAGCAGCCTGCCGATCAGCAGTGCCGCCGACGGGTCGCGCTCGGAGGGCTTGAGCACGAACGCATTGCCGCAGGCGAGCGCCACGGGGAACATCCACATCGGCACCATCGCCGGGAAGTTGAACGGCGTGATGCCCGCGACGACGCCCAGCGGCTGGCGGACCGACCACGCGTCGATGCCGGTGCCCACCTGCTCGGTGTACTCGCCCTTGAGCAGGCTCGGGATGCCGCAGGCGAACTCGACCACCTCCATGCCGCGCGTGACCTCGCCCTGCGCGTCGGAGAACACCTTGCCGTGCTCGGCGGTGATGATCGCGGCCAGTTCGTCGGCGCGCCGCTCGAGCAGTTCCTTGAAGCGGAACATCACGCGCGCCCGGCGCAGCGGCGGCGTTGCCGCCCAGTCGGTGAACGCGTTCGCGGCAACGCGCACCACCACGTCGACCTGTGCGGCGTCGGCCAGGGCCACCTGCCGCACGACCTCGCCGGTCGAGGGGTCGTATACGTCGCCCGAGCGGCCGCCGGGCTGCGGCCTGTGCAGCGCACCGCCGACCCAGTGGCCCACGACGGCATCGAGGCCGGGCGAGATCGTCAGTTTCGAATCGGCTCCGCCCATCGTCGACTCCAGCAGGGATTGGACCGCGCGCCCGGCGGGCACGCGCAGCGCGCCCTCAGTCGTTCAGCCCGTTGAACAGGCATTCAGTTTCTGGAACAATGTTACCGAATGCGACCCCCGTGTCAATCTGCCGCGCAATCTGCCGCGC
>CAYGZN010000659.1:0-1852 GCA_964354355.1 uncultured Burkholderiaceae bacterium
CTGCCCGACGTGTACGTGCCGTGCGACGTCTGCCACGGCAAGCGCTACAGCCGCGAGACGCTCGAGGTGCTGTACAAGCAGCGCAGCATCGCCGAGGTCCTCGAGATGACGGTCCAGACGGCGTTCGAGTTCTTCGCGGCGGTGCCCGCGATCGCGCGCAAGCTGCAGACGCTGCTCGACGTCGGGCTCGGCTACATCCGGCTCGGCCAGAGCGCGACCACGCTGTCCGGCGGCGAGGCGCAGCGGGTCAAGCTGTCGCAGGAGCTGTCCAAGCGCGACACCGGGCGCACGCTGTACATCCTGGACGAGCCCACCACGGGCCTGCACTTCCAGGACATCGCACTGCTGCTGCGGGTGATCCACGCGCTGCGCGACCACGGCAACACGGTGGTCGTCATCGAGCACAACCTCGACGTCATCAAGACCGCCGACTGGGTGATCGACATGGGCCCCGAAGGCGGCGACGGCGGCGGCACGATCGTCGCTGCGGGCACGCCCGAGGACCTGGTGAACGTGGCGGCCAGCTATACCGGGCGCTACCTGGGCAAGGTCCTGCGCCGCGGCAAGGCGAGCCTGGCGGCGTAGTCGCGGCCCCCGCTAGAAGCGCAGGCGCACGTCGAGCGCGTCGCCCACCTGCAGCGCGCGCTCGAGCCCGGCGGCGACGACGCAGTTCTGCCCGAACGTGACGGCGCCCCCCAGCCGGGGGTCGGCGCGATAGGCCGCCAGCACCTGCAGGATCCCCGGCTCGTGCACGCCGGTGTCCGGATCGACCTCCGGAATCACGCAGCGGCTGCAGGGCTTGACCGGCCGCAGGGCCACGCCGCCGCTGACCAGCTCGGCCGCGAAGTCTTCCTCGAACGGCTCGACGCCGTCGATCACGACGTTGGGGCGGAACCGCTCGACCGATGCCTCGGCGATCCCGGCGGCGGCCAGCCGCCGGTTCAGCTCGGCCACCGCGGGCATCGACACCACCAGCAGCGGGAAGCCATCGGAGAAGCGCGTCAGCGCGCCGGGCTGGCCGAACGCGGCGCCGACGCGCCGCGCATCGCAGGCCCGCGGCGCGGACGCGTCGAACCTCAGCAGCCGGGCCGGCTGGCCGAGGAAACCCGACAACCACTCGGCAACCCGCGGCCCCTCGTCGAAGCCGGCGCAGCGATCGTCCCAGCACAGCGTCTCGCGGCGCGCTGCGCCACCGCCCCCGACGTCGCCACCGCCACCCGCGTGGCCACCGCCGCCCGCGTGGCCGCCGCCGCCGGCGCCGAGGGCCGCGGCGGGATGGTCCAGCCTGAGTCGCGGCATGCCGGGCGCCTGCAGCGTCAGTCGCCCCGACAGCAGCGTCGGGGCGATCAGCGCCATCCGGGGCAGCTCGCGCTGGGTCAGGAACTCGTTGCGGTCGTCGACCAGCATCCAGCGACGATCGTCCAGCGGGCCCAGCGCGTCGAAGCGCATCGTGTCGATCGACAGGCCCCGGCAGGACTTCACCGGGTAGACGTATAGTGCGGCAATGCGCGGGCCGGACCCGGCGGGCAGGGTGCTCATCCGGCGATCTTACCCGCGCCTGTGCGACGCCGGATCTTCGGTTGATCCGGGTCAATGCCGTGACACGAATAGCCGGTAGGCTGGATCGCGTGCGCTGGGGCGCGCAACGCAACATGAGGAGGAAATCATGTCGGTCGACGAAGTGGTCCGTTCGCGCAGCCGGCGCAACCCCGGTCCGGCAGCAACAACTGCGGCGACGCGCCGGCCGCGCAGCGTGGCGGTGCTGTCCGGCGACGCGGCGGAGGACGCGACGGAATCGCCCTTCGCCGAAGGCGTGCACGACGAGCTCGACGCCGACCTGCGCCACCGCATG
>CAYGZN010000660.1:0-1852 GCA_964354355.1 uncultured Burkholderiaceae bacterium
CGGCAGCTCGCCGATGCAGCCGGGTCGGCAATCGCCGACAATGACCGTTGCGCACCACCGACCTGCGACCGCCGACCGCCATGTCCCCGCTGCCCGTCGATCTCGGCATCATCGAAGGCTATTACGGCCGCCCTTGGGGTTGGCCCGAGCGCGAGCGCGTGGTCGCCGCGCTGGCCCCGCACGGCTATCGCTTCTACCTGTATGCGCCGAAGGCGGCCACGGCATTGCGCCGCCGCTGGCGCGAGCCGATGGCCGTCGGCGAGGCCGACGCGATCGCCGCGTTCGCCGCGCACTGCGCGCGACGGGGCGTGCGTTTCGGTGTGGGGCTGAGCCCCGACGCGTTCGACGACCGGCCCGGCGGCGATGACTGGGCCCGGCTCGCCGAGCGGCTCGCCACGCTGGATGCGATCGGCATCCATGACCTGGCGCTGCTGTTCGACGACATCCGCGGCGACGACCCGAAGCTGGCCGACCGGCAGGCGGCGATCGCAGCGTTCGCCGCCGCGCGCACGCGGGCCACGCGGCTCTTCGTCTGTCCGAGCTACTACAGCGACGACCCGGTGCTCGATCGCGTGTTCGGCGCGCGCCCGGCCGGGTACCTGGAGCGCCTTGGGCGCCTGCTCGATCCGGCGGTGGGCGTGTTCTGGACCGGCGAGGAAGTGTGTTCGCGCGAGATCTCGCCCGCGCACCTGCGCGAGGTCGCCCAGCGGCTGGGCCGCGCGCCGGTGCTGTGGGACAACTACCCGGTCAACGACGGGCAGCGCATGTCGCAGTTCCTGCACTTGCGCGCGTTCACCGGCCGGCCGTCGGGCAACGCGCCGCTGCTGCGCGCGCACGCGATCAACCCGGCGCTGCAGCCCGCGCTGGGCTGCATCCCGGCGCTGACGCTGGCCGAGCGCTACCGCGTGGGCGACGACGCGTACGCATATGGCGCGGCATTCCTGCGCGCGTGCCGCGAGGTGCTCGGCGACCCCTTGGCTGAATCCGTGCGCTCGAACCTGATCTACCTGCAGGACACCGGGCTGGACCGGCTGGGCGAGATGGCCACCACGCTGCGCCGGTGCTACGCTGCGTTCGACCATCCGGCTGCGCGCGAGATCGTCGACTGGCTCGACGGGGGCTACCGGATCACCGACGAGATCGTCCGCACGCAGTAACCCGCGACGCACGCACATGGCCGACACCCAGGACTGGTCGTTCCCCGAGGAGATGCAGCCGAGCAGCGCCGAGGCCGGCTTCGACCTCGAGGCCGCCCTCGACGCGATGGTGGCGATCCGCGCCGAGGTTCCGGAGGACGCGTTCACCGCGTCGATTCTGGGGACCGAGCGCGGCGGCAACGGCGTGGTGATCCGGGCCGACGGCATCATCCTGACGATCGGCTACCTGATCACCGAGGCGCAGACGGTCTGGCTGACCAGCAATCGGGGGGCGGTGGTGCCGGGCTATCCGCTGGCGTACGACCAGGCAACGGGCTTCGGCCTGATTCGGGCGCTCGGGCCGCTGGGCGCACCGGCGCTCGAGCGCGGCAGTGCCGCGTCGATCGGCCGCGGTGATCGGACCTTCGTGCTGGGCCACGGCGGGCGGGGGCACGCCCTGAAGGCGCGGCTGCTGGACAAGCGCGAGTTCGCCGGATACTGGGAATACCTGCTCGACGAGGCGCTGTATACCGAGCCGGCGCATCCCGAGGGGAGCGGCGCGGCGCTGGTCGGCGCAGACGGCCGCCTGCTGGGAATCGGGTCGCTGCTGGTGCAGGAGACCGTCGACGGGCGGACCGTACAGGCCAACATGTCGGTACCGATCGACCTGCTGGAGCCGATCCTGGAGAGCCTGCTCGCCACGGGACGCTCTGGCG
>CAYGZN010000661.1:0-1849 GCA_964354355.1 uncultured Burkholderiaceae bacterium
GATGCGACAGCCGCTGGCTCGAAGCACGGCGCTGCGACGACCGCGGTCGCGAATACCGTCGCGAATACCGCCGTCGCGAATACCGCTTGCAGTCGTTCGGTTGCAGGCGTAGCTTGAGCCGCGCCGGCTGATGGTCCGAGCGGGAGCACGGGCCGCAGCCGGCCACGCCATGGCGCAACGCAGTCCCACCAACGAGAGGAGATCCACGATGAGTCTTTATCTGACCCGCGCCCGCTACACGCCCGAGGCCTGCAGGGGAATGATCGCCAACCCGGCGGAACGCGCGAGCATCGCCAGGGGGATGTTCGAGGCGGCGGACATGAAGCTGCACAACATCTGGATGTCGGGCAACAACGAGGTGATCTGCGTCGTCGAGGGCAGCGCGGTCGCGGGATCCGCCGTGTCGATGGTCGTGATGGCAAGCGGCGCATTCTCCGAAGCCAGTTCGCTCGAACTGATCTCGCCCGAGCAGCAGGTCGCCGCAATGAAACTCGCGGGCACGGTCGCCGCGAAGTATCGCGCGCCCGGGAAGTAGCGCCCTGTCCGCGGGCGCCCGAGGGTCGCGCGGGCGTTTGCGGGACGCCCGCGCCTGCAGGTCCGGATGGAATCACCGCGAACACTAGGCCGCGTGACTCCGCGCCGCTCGCCAGCGCGCCGGCGTGGTGCCGCTCCAGCGCCGGAATGCCCGCGTGAAGGCACTCGCGTCGGCATAGCGGAGGGTGGCGGCGATCTGGGAGACGTCCTGGTCCGATAGCTCGAGGAACTGCCGCGCGATCTCGAAGCCGCACTCGTCGACAAGCGCCTGGAAGCTCGTTCCAGCAGCACCCAGGTGGCGAGCCAGCGTGCGGCTGTGCATCGAGAAGAGCGCGGCGACCTGGTCTGCCCGGGCGTGACCCGTCAGGAGCGCCGTGCGCAGCACGCTGCGGACCCGTTCCGCGAATTCGTCACCGTGTCTGGCATCGAGCGCATCGATCTGCTTCTGCAGCAGACGGCGCAGGTCGGGATCGCTGCTGGACAAGGGACGATTCAGCACGACGGCGGAGAACACCAGCGCGTACCGCTCGGCGTCGAAGACCAGGGGTGCCTGGAAGAGCCGGCGGTAAGGCCCCACGTTTTCCGGCCTGCGATGGGAGAACAGGACTTCGGTGGGCTTCCAGTCGGGCCCGCACAGTGCGTGCATGATGTTGAATGTCATGGCGAGCGCCCCGTCGCCGATCTGATCGGCGGCGGCGACGCGCGACTGGTAGATGTCGTACGTCAGCACGGCACGGTCGCCGTTCACCGCGAGGTCCGCCGCACCGCCGCGAACATGAAGATGCAGAGCGTGCACGAGGCTGCGCAGCGCGGTTCCCACATCCGGGGAGTACTTCACCAGGATACCGACCAGGCCCAGGGCATCCAGGCTACTGCGCTGACCGACCAGGAGTCCGAAATGCCTGCAGCCCGTCCTCTCCACGCATCGGCTGATCAACCGGCCCCGCGCCGCGTAGGAGATCCGGTTGTCGGGGTCGTCGAACAGGCTCAGGTCCAACCCCAGGTCGCCCAGCACGTCGCGCGGATCCGCGCCCAGGCTCCTGAGCACGGCCGGCACCTCCAGGGTGGCGCCGATCCGAACGGTCGCCTCCTCGGGACTGAGTCGCGCCGTTCGCTGCCGCATGTCACCTCGTTGACGGGTATTTGATCTTCGTCAGGAGTCTATCCCAATCTGTCCAAAAACATCCAGCGCATGTCTGAAACTATCCAGTGCCGGCGGCCCCGATGCGGATAGAGTTGTTTCAGTTGGGCCCACACGCCACACAAGGGGATGAGGATGACCTGGATCGTTCGCAGAGTGCATGTCCTGCTCGGC
>CAYGZN010000662.1:0-1844 GCA_964354355.1 uncultured Burkholderiaceae bacterium
GGCGTCACCGACGCATCCGGAGCGATTCTGGTCCCGGGCGGCGCCGGTTGTCCCGGGCCGTACCCGATCGTCGCCTACGCGCGCGGCACCGAAGTGGTCAAGTCGCGCACGATGGCCAATCCCGCCGACGGTGAAACCGCCTTGCTGATGGGCATGCTCGCGGCTCAGGGTTACGTCGTCGTCGCCACCGATTACCTGGGCTATGCGAAGTCCAGCTTCTCGTACCACCCGTACCTGCACGCCGAGACGCAGGCGACCAGCGTGATCGACTCGGTCGTCGCAGCCAAGAAGGCGCTCGCGAACTCGGGTGTGGCGACCACCGCCAAGCTGTTCGTGACGGGCTACTCGCAGGGCGGTCACGCGGCGATGGCCACCCACCGGGCGATCGAGCGTGATGCGCCCGCAGGGCTGTCCGTCACGGCGGCCGGCCCGATGTCGGGCCCTTACGACCTGTCCGGCACGTTCGTCAGCGGGGTCGGCCTGCTGCCCGTGGGCGCCGCCGGTTCGACGGTGTTCACGCCGATGCTCGTCACCGGCTACCAGAAGGTCTACGGGAACGTGTATTCGACCGCGACCGAGTACTTCAAGGCACCGTACGCAACGGGCATCGAGAGCCTGCTGCCCGGCTCGCTGTCGTTCGAGCAGCTGTTCACCCAGGGCAAGCTTCCGCTGCTGCTCGGCGACCTGCTGACCCCGAAGGCGGTGTCCGACGTGACCACCACCTCGAGCAGCCTGCGCCGGGCGCTCGACGCGAACACGCTGCTCGGATGGACGCCGCGCGCGCCGGTGCTGCTGTGCGCCGGGGCGCGCGACCCGGTCGTCGCGTTCCAGAACACGGTGACCTCGGCAGCCGACATCACCGCGCGTGGCGGGCGCGTTTCGGTCGTAGACGTCGAACAGGTGCCGGCGTTCGCACCGGCGCTCCCGCCGGCCGGGGCCACCGCCGCGCAGCTGGCGACCTATCACGGCACCGTCGTGCCGCCGCTGTGCCTGAAGGCGGTCCGCGACAGCCTGTTCGCGCCGCTCAAGTAGCGCAAGGCCAGTCAGACGCTCAGGTACCGCTCGACCACGTCGGCGCTGGCGCGCAGCGCGTCGCTGCCGCCGTGCCACGCGATCCGGCCGGTCTCCAGGATGTAGTGGCGGTCGGCCAGCGGCAGCAGCGGCTTGAGGTTCTTGTCGACGACGATCATCGCCAGCCCCTCGCGCTTGAGCAGCGCGATGCAGTTCCAGATCTCCAGCCGGATCAGCGGGGCGAGCCCCTCGGTGGCTTCGTCCAGCAGCAGCAGCTTCGGGTTGGTCATCAGCGCGCGGCCGATCGCCAGCATCTGCTGCTCGCCGCCCGACATCTTGCCCGCAAGCTGCCCGGTGCGTTCTTCCAGCCGCGGGAACAGCCTGAAGACGCGCGCAAGGGTCCACGGCGAGGCGCCCGCGTTGCGTGTGCTCGCGGTCGCCACCAGGTTCTCGCGCACGGTCAGGTTCGCAAACACCTGCCGACCCTCGGGCACGAGCCCCACGCCGGCGCGGCCGATCCGGTACGCGGGCTCGCCCGCGACCTGACGGCCGGCCAGCGTGATGGTGCCTGCGCTGGGCGCCAGCAGCCCCGTCAGGCATTTGATCGTGGTCGACTTGCCCATGCCGTTGCGCCCGAGCAGCGTGACCACCGACCCCTCGTCGACCTCGAAGTCCAGCCCGAACAGCACCTGGCTGCTGCCGTAGCCCGCCTGCAGCCCGCGCACCTGCAGCAGCGCGCTCACGCGTTCATTCCTTCGTCGCCGAGGTAGGCGTTGCGCACCTCGGGGTTGCTGCGGATCTGCTCGGGCAGGCCGCTGGCCACGACCTGCCCG
>CAYGZN010000663.1:0-1844 GCA_964354355.1 uncultured Burkholderiaceae bacterium
TGGCCGGCAGCTTGACGGCCAGGTCGTCGGCACGGTGCCGCGCGTTGTAGCGCAGCCAGGTGAAGACCTCGCCCGCGGTTCCTCCCGGAGCCAGCGAGGCAGCGATTTCGGCGGCGACGTACAGCCGCCCGCCGCCGTTCTCGCGCAGGTCCACGACGATCGACGTCGCGCCGCCGGCCTGAAGCGCGGCGAGCGCGTTCTGCCAGGCGGCACGGGCCGGCTCGGTGAACGTGTACAGCATCACGTAGCCGATGCGCTCGCCCTGGTGGTCGATCACGCGGTGGGCCAGCACCGGCTGCACCGTGTACCAGTCTTTCGTCAGCGTGACCTGCAGCGGGCTGCCCGCGCGCGCCACGTCCAGTTTCACCGTGACCCCCGGCTCGCTGGGCCCGAGCGCATCGCCGACTCCCGCGCGTGCGATCAGCGTCGCTGCCGGCACGCCGTCGATCGCGGTGATGCGCTCGCCGCGCAGCAGCCCGGCGCGCCCGGCCGGCGAATCGGGCTGCACGAAGCGCAGCACGATCGTCTCGCCGACGATCCGGTAGCCGATGCCCAGGCCCAGCGCGCGCCCCTCGTCGAAGAACTGGTCGTAGACCTGCTTGCGCTCGACGTAGCTGAACCGGTCGGGCGGGTTCACGCGCAGCCGCTCGAGCGTCGCCTCGGCCGTCGTCAAGCCGGCCAGGTCCGCCGCCGGCATCCGCTCGGCGTACAGGTATGCGTCGGCCATCGTGTCGCGCACCCACGCGACCTCAGCGGGCGGCTGCCCGTCGGCGGCCGGTGCGGTGCCGGTCGAACCGCCGCCGCAGGCCGCGAGCAGCACGCCGGCGGCCAGCGGCAGCGCGCGCCGCACGCCGTTGGGTGGGTCAAGTCGTGGCCGCATGATTCCCCCAGCCTAGTGTCGGGCCGGCCCCGGGCGCAAGCGCGGCAGGCCGGACGGCGGCGCGATCGGCCTTTCCGGTAAAATCGCGGATTGACGACTGGCGGCCCCATGAAAGAAACCCGACACGCGCGCCCCGGGCGCGACCGAAAGGCACACCTGTCGCCCGACGCGGACCGCCTCGTGGCCGGCGCACTCGGCCTGGCAAACTCGGGCAGCCGTGCCGAGGACCGGTTCTGGGAGGCGCAGCTGTGCCAGCGCATCGAGCGGCTGCTCGACACCGGCCACCCGCAGTCGATCTACGACGCGCTCGACCGGCTGCACCAGACCGATGCCGAGGCGTACGGCGCGCTGATCGAGGCGGTCGAGTCGGCGTCGGAGCTGGTGTCGCTCGAGGTCGACGGCCAGCCGTGGGATGCGCTGCTGGTGGCCGCGCCGCTGGTCGCCTGGACCCGGTTCCGGATTCCGTCGGGGCCCATCGCGCCGGAACTCGTGCAGACGCTGTCTTCGCACTGGCAGGCGCACACGCTGGCCCGCGGCGTGCTGTTCCGGATGGCGCCGTACCTGTACAGCGTCGACCAGCTGCCGCGTGACTTCGGCGAGCTGCGTCGGCTGACCCGCAAACTGGCGACGGCCGCGGTCGCGCCCGCTTCGACCGCGAAGCTCGACCTGAAGTCGCTGCCCGAGACCGCCGAGATGCTGGCCGACGGCCGGTTCCTGCTGGCCGCAGTCGCCGCCCCCCGCGGCGGGCCGATGTTTCGCTGGCAGCACGCCGAATCCGCCGAACACGCGTCGCGGGTGCAGTGCCTGGAGCAGTGGATCGCGCAGGCCCGCCCCAGCCTCGAGCCGCTGCTGCCAGGGTGCGGCTTCGAGTGCCTGCTGCCCGATGCATACCACATCAACCTGCGCGAAGCCGATCGCCGTGTGCGGCCCTATGCGATCAAGGCGGCCGTCCACTTCCTGACGC
>CAYGZN010000664.1:0-1836 GCA_964354355.1 uncultured Burkholderiaceae bacterium
ATCGACCTGCTGGTCGTCAACCTCTATCCGTTCCAGCAGACGGTGTCGCGCCTGGACTGCTCGCTGGAGGACGCGATCGAGAACATCGACATCGGCGGCCCGGCGATGCTGCGCGCTGCGGGCAAGAACTGGGGCGGCGTGGCCGTCGTCGTCGACCCGGCCGACTACCGGCGCGTGCTGACCGAGGTGCGCGAGCACGGGGTCGTGTCCGATCCGCTGCGTTTCGAGCTCGCGCGCAAGGTGTTCGCGCACACGGCGCAGTACGACGGGGCGATCGCGAACTACCTGGGCGGCATCCGCGAGGACGGCAAGCACGATCCGTATCCGCAGACGCTGACGCTGCAGTTCGAGAAGGTGCAGGCGATGCGCTACGGCGAGAACCCGCACCAGAGCGCGGCGTTGTACCGCGACCCGGTGCCCTCGGCGGGCACGCTGGCGCACTACCACCAGCTGCAGGGCAAGGAGCTGTCGTACAACAACATCGCCGACGCCGATTCGGCCTGGGAGTGCGTCAAGACCTTCGACGCGCCGGCCTGCGTGATCGTCAAGCACGCGAACCCCTGCGGGGTCGCCGTGGGCGCCGACGGCGGTGACGCTTACCGCAAGGCCCTGCAGACCGACCCGACCTCGGCGTTCGGCGGCATCATCGCGCTGAACCAGCCGCTCGACGGCGTGGCCGCCGAGGCGATCGCGCGCCAGTTCGTCGAAGTGCTGATCGCGCCAGCGTTTTCCGACGACGCCCGCCGCGTTTTCGCAGCCCGGCAGAACGTGCGGCTGCTGCAGATTCCGCTGGCGCGCTCGAGCAACCACCTCGACCTCAAGCGCGTCGGCGGCGGCCTGCTCGCTCAGTCGCCCGACGAGCGCAACCTGTCGACGCAGGAGCTCAGGCTGGTGACCCGCAAGCACCCGAGCGACGCCCAGATGGCGGACCTGCTGTTCGCGTGGCGGGTCGCGAAGTTCGTCAGGTCCAACGCGATCGTCTTCGGCGGGCAGGGCCGCACGCTCGGTGTCGGTGCCGGCCAGATGAGCCGCATCGACTCGGCGCGCATCGCGTCGATCAAGGCCGGCAACGCCGGTCTGTCGCTGGCGGGATCGGTGGTCGCCTCGGACGCGTTCTTTCCGTTTCGCGACGGGCTCGACGTGGTCGTGGATGCCGGCGCGACCGCGGTGATCCAGCCGGGCGGCTCGGTGCGCGACGACGAGGTCATCGCGGCCGCCGACGAGCGCGGCGTGGCAATGGTGTTCACCGGCGTACGGCATTTCCGGCACTGAGCGGTTGGACCGCCTGCGCATCCTCGGCGTCGATCCCGGCCTGCGGGCCACGGGCTTCGGCGTGATCGAGCGCTGCGGCAGCGGGCTGCGCTACGTGGCCAGCGGCGTGATCCGCGTTCCCGAAGGCGAGCTGCCGATGCGCCTGGCGATGATCTACGCGCAGCTGCGCGAGGTGATCGAGCGCTACGAGCCCGGCGTCGCCGCCGTCGAGAAGGTGTTCGTCAACGTCAACCCCCAGTCGACGCTGCTGCTGGGCCAGGCGCGCGGTGCGGCGATCACCGCGCTGGCGTCGGCCGGACTGCCGGTGTCGGAGTACACCGCGCTGCAGGTCAAGCAGGCGGTCGTCGGCTACGGGCGCGCCAGCAAGGAGCAGGTCCAGGCGATGGTCGTGCGGCTGCTTGCGCTGCCGGGCACCCCGTCGAAGGACGCGGCCGATGCGCTGGCCTGTGCGACCTGCCACGCGCACGGCGCCGACCTGCTGGGCGCACTGGCCGGACAGTCGCCCGCGCTGGCACGCCGCGGCCTGAAGGTGCGCCGCGGCAGACTGGTCGCCTCGTGACGCAC
>CAYGZN010000665.1:0-1835 GCA_964354355.1 uncultured Burkholderiaceae bacterium
CGTGCTCGGGGTCGCAAAGAACGCGACCGAAGACGAGCTGAAGAAGGCGTACCGCAAGCTCGCCATGAAGTTCCACCCCGACCGCAACCCGAACAACAAGGGCGCCGAGGAGAAGTTCAAGGAAGCCAAGGAGGCGTACGAGGTCCTGACCGACGCGCAAAAGCGCGAGGCCTACGACCGGTTCGGCCATGCCGGCGTCGACCAGTCCGTGGGCGGCGGCGGTGGCCAGGGGTTCGGCGGTTTCGCCGACGTGTTCGGCGACATCTTCGGCGACATCTTCGGCGGCGGCGCAGCGGGCCGCGCCGGGCAGCGCGGCGGCAACGTCTTTCGGGGCGGCGACCTGCGCTACGCGATGGACGTGACGCTCGAGCAGGCCGCCCACGGCTTCGATACCGAAATCCGCGTGCCGTCCTGGGAGAGCTGCGACACGTGTCGTGGCAGCGGGGCCAAACCCGGCACCAAGCCGCAGACCTGCCGCACCTGCAGCGGGCAGGGCTCGGTGCGGGTGCAGCAGGGCTTCTTCTCCATCCAGCAGACGTGCCCGACGTGCCACGGCAGCGGCAAGGTGATCCCCGAGCCGTGCGAGACCTGCGAGGGTGTCGGCCGCGTCAAGCGCAACAAGACGCTTCAGGTGAAGATCCCGGCCGGCATCGACGACGGCATGCGCATCCGCTCGGCGGGCAACGGCGAGCCGGGCATCAACGGCGGGCCGGCGGGTGACCTGTACGTCGAGATCCACATCAAGGAACACGCGATCTTCCAGCGCGAGGGCGACGACCTGCACTGCCAGGTGCCGGTGACGATGACGACCGCCGCACTGGGCGGGACCGTGAAGGTGCCCACGCTCGGAGGCAGTGCCGAGATCGAGCTGCCCGAAGGCACCCAGAGCGGCAAGACGTTCAGGCTGCGCGGCAAGGGCATCAAGGGCGTGCGTTCGAGCTACCCCGGCGACCTGTACGCGCACCTGATGGTCGAGACGCCGGTCCGGCTGACCGACAAGCAGAAGCAGATCCTGCGGGACCTCGATCACACGCTGAAGGACGATCGCCACAGCCCCCAAACCCGCAGCTGGAAAGACAAGGTGAAGGAGTTCTTCCAGTAGGAAGAACTCCTTCACCTTGCGGCGCAGGCTGACTTCGCGCAGCGAAGTCAAGGCCGCGCAGCGGACGGCCGAAGCCACAAGTCCCCGTTCTTCCAGTAGGAAGAATTCCAGTGGGAAGAACTCCGGCACGAAGGCGGCCCGGCCCGGAACACGTTACAGTCGGGCCGTGGAACAGCCGCTTCAGTTCAGGCGCCCGATCGGTCAGGGCAAGGGACGGCAGGTCGAACCCGCGGCGCGCGAGCGGGTGGCTGCGCTGCTGGCCGACTCGCCGCGGCGGCGCGATCTGCTGATCGAATTCCTGCACCGGATCCAGGACTCGGCCGGATACGTGGGCGCGCAGGACATCGCGGCGCTGGCCGAAGCGCTCCGGCTGTCCCAGGCCGAGGTCTTCGAGGTCGCAACGTTCTATCACCACTTCGACGTGCGAGGCGACGGGCAGGCGCCGCCCGCGCCGCTGACCGTCAGGGTCTGCGATTCGTTGCCGTGCGAGATGCAGGGGGCGCCGGCACTGGCCGGGCAACTGGCCGCCGCGCTGGGGCCCGCCGTGCGCGTGCAGCGCGTCGCCTGCGTCGGGCGGTGCGCGCAGGCCCCGGCGGCGGTCGTGCACCATTTCCCCGTCGCACCGGCGACAGTCGCCGCGGTGGTCGATGCCGTCAGCGCGGGCCATCGCGAGTGCCCCGTTCCCGATGCGCAGGGGTTCGACGCGTACCGTGCACAGGGTGGCTACGGGGTG
>CAYGZN010000666.1:0-1831 GCA_964354355.1 uncultured Burkholderiaceae bacterium
GGGAGGAGTTCACGCTTCGCGCGCAGGGGAAGACGTATCAGGAGATCGCGGCCGCTGGCGGCGGGATCCTGTCCACGGTGCGTGCGACGCGAGCCGCCTCGGCAGCTGAACTTTTTGCCTCCGCGCGCGGTCGCCTGGATGAGGCGCTCTCCCGGGGGATCACCGCCGTCGAAATCAAGACCGGCTACGGGCTCGCCTACCTCAGCGACCGGCCGCTATCGCCCGCAGCCGAGGCGTTCATCGTGGAGATGCGGCGGGTCGAGGCGCAAGCCGTGGCCGAAGGGCAGACCGTGAGCCGCATGTCGTGCTGATGGGCGGCGGCGACCGCTGCCGCTGCGGTACTTGCGCCGCAACGCGCATCCGCATCGGATGTCCGACGAGCTTCGACCTCGGTCTGCGGGCGCTCAGTAGATCCACTGCAGGCGCGTAAGCAGCGTCTTCGTGTTGCCGACCGTCCCGCCTCTGTTGAGGTCGATGTCGCCGTAGGTGACGCTCGCCTTGGCGTGGCGGGTGACCCACCAGTTCACGCCGGCCCACCACCCGCGCATTTCGCCGCCGTCGATGCCCTTGTCCGTGGCATCGACGCGGCCAAAGCGCGCGATCAGCTCCACAGCGCCCCAGGGGTGCTGCGGCAGGACGCGCCGCGCATAGCCCGCCTTGCGGTCGTACGGCCGGTGCTCGCCGGTGACCACCCAGCTCGCGGTCACGTAGTAGCCGTCGAAGACCGGATCGGTGCGGTCGTAGGTGTCAAGGCTGGCGCGGACGTACTCCGCAAGGATCGAGTAGCCGCGCACGTTCAGCAGCGCTTCCAGGCCGCCGTGCCAGGCGTGGTCGCCCGGGATGTTGCCGGTGTCGACGTAATAGTCGGCGACGTTCGACGCGGGACGCCCACGATACCGGAGCTGGCCGTTGTCCGCGCCATAGTAGCGCGCGCTCGCAGCAAGGTGCAGATAGGTCGCGCCGTTGTCGCTCCAGATCGGCAGGCCGGTGACGCGTGTCCCGAAGTCGTTGCCCGAGGTCGACCAGGAATCGCCCTTCTGCCACCAGTCGTTCCACCAGCCGATCGCCCAGGTGCCGCGCTGCCCCAGGACGGTGTTGGACAGCGTCACGCCGACGTTGCGGTTCTGGAAGAACGGGCTCAGCCAGCGCTCGGGCTGTGGCAGGTTGGCGGCGTCGCCGACCATTTCGTAGGCGAACAGCTCCTTCATCATGCCGATCTTGAGCGTCCCGATCTGCGGACCAAGCAGTGTGGTGACGTAGAAGTCCGACGCGTTCCAGTCGGGGTCGCCCGGGTTCTGGTTGAAGCCCTTGTACTCGTAGCCGACGTTGTAGTCCCATCGCCTGAAGAGCTCGAAGTGGCCTCGGAGCGACACGCGGAAGGATCGCACCTCGAACTGGTTGTCCTGCCGACCCACTTGCGCGAGGCTCGCCGCATCCTGGCGGAACCCCGTGTAATCGGTGAGGATGGCGAGGCCGGGTTTGATCGAGAAACGATCCTTGTGATCGTCGAACCGCAAGCGCTCGAGCCACCCGGCGGCGGCATCCGGGACCGCGTAATGCGACGGGTCCCTGACCAGGTGCGCCGACTCGGGCGTGACGTCCGATTCGAGCGACTGCGCCAGAGACGTCCGCGGAAGCGCCGACAAGGCACACGCCGTCGCGACCACCGCCAGCCCGGCCCCGTACGAGCCGGCGACGCGAGTCCCCGCGCAGGGGCTTCGTGCGGACCTGCACCCGGTCGCCTGGATGTCCATCAGCACGTGGCAGTTCCACTTCGCGCGGGGAAGTCAGCCCCCCGTTCGCGCCGCTTCCGCGTCAGTACGGCGGATTG
>CAYGZN010000667.1:0-1828 GCA_964354355.1 uncultured Burkholderiaceae bacterium
CTGGTCCGCTGGGCCGCGCCGCCCGATTCGCCCGAGCGCTGCGACGCACTGCTGTACCGCACGCTTCGTGAACTCGATGCCGCCGGCGCCGAGCGCATCATCGTCGAGGCGCCGCCCGCCCAGCCGGAGTGGGAGGCGGTGCACGACCGGCTGCAGCGTGCCGCCGCGGGCGGGCGGCGGGCGGCCGGCTGAACGCCGGCCAGGGGCATCGAGACACGGTCGCACGGTTGCACGGTCACGCGGTTGCACGCAGCGCGACCCGTCACGCCCGCGCGGCGACCTCGGTTACGAACGCGCCGATCGCCTCGAGCACGCGCTGCGGCTGGTCGGTCTGGGGACTGTGCCCGCACTGCGGCAGCTCGAGCAGGCGGGTGTCGCGGTGCAGGTGGGCGATGCGCCGGATCTGCTCGAGCGTGCCGTACTCGTCGTCGACGCCCTGGATCGCCAGCACCGGGCAGCCGATCTGCGCCACGTCGGCCTCGATGTTCCAGTCGGCGAACGCGGGATCGAGCCAGGCGTCGGCCCACCCGTGGAACGTTCGCGCGGCGTCGACGTGGTAGCGGCCCATGCGGGCGGGCAGGTCGCTGTCCGGAAAGCGCCGGGCGATCGACGCGATCGACGCGAGCGACAGCGCCTCGACGAACAGGTGCGGCGCCATGGCCACCACGGCGCGCGGCGCGAACGGCGCGCGCGCGGCACGCGTGTGCAGCGCCGCGTTGAGCAGCGCGATCGAGGCCCCGTCGCTGTGGCCCACCAGCAGCGGCTCGCGGATTTCGAAGTGCCCGAGCAGCGCAGGCAGCGGGCCCGCCGCCTCTTCGTGCATGAACCGCGTCGAGCGCGCCTGCGTCAGCACGTCGGAGCGGCCGTGGCCATGGCGCGAGTAGGCCAGCACCGGCAGACCGGTGTGCCGCGACAGGCGCAGCGGGAAGTCCCGCCACAGTGCCACGCAGCCCAGCCCCTCGTGCAGCAGCACCAGCGTGCGCGCGGCCGGCGCGCCGCCGAAGCAGGCGTACTCCAGCGCGTGCCCGGCGACCGTCACGTACCCCGAGTCTTCGGCGACCATGCCATAGAATGAACAACATGTCCTCGCCCGACAAGACGCTGGCCGAATCGGACTTCCTGGCGCTCGTCGGGCAGCGCGTCCGGCAGGCGCGTGCCGAGGCGTCGCTGACGCGACGCGAGCTCGCCGCCCGCTGCGGGCTGTCGCAGCGGTACCTGGCCCAGCTCGAGTCGGGCCAGGGCAACATCTCGATCCTGCTGATCCGGCGCGTCGCGGCGGCCCTGTCGGTCTCGCTGCCGGCGCTGCTGGCTGAATCGCCCGAGCGCGCCGACCGGGCCCAGCGCATCGCGCTGATCGGCCTGCGCGGTGCCGGCAAGTCGACCCTCGGACGGGCGCTGGCCGATCGACTCGGGTTCCGTTTCGTCGAACTCGACCAGGAGGTCGAGCGCGAGCTCGGCGCGCGCCTGGAGAGCATCTTCACGATGTACGGCCAGGACGCATATCGCGACGCCGAGCGTCGCGTGCTCGAGCGCGTGATCGGCTCCGCGGGCCGCTGCGTGATCGCCACCGGCGGGTCGATCGTGGTCGAGCCGGCAACCTACGATCTGCTGCGCCGCCGCTGCCTGACCGTCTGGCTGCAGGCGCGGCCCGAAGACCACATGAACCGCGTCATCGCCCAGGGCGATCTGCGCCCGATGCGGGGCAGGGACTTCGCGATGGCCGAGCTCAGGACGATCCTGGAGCAGCGTCACCGGCTTTACGCGCTTGCCGACGTGACGATCGACACGTCGGGCCGCGAGCCCGAGGCCTGTCTGGCGCAGCTGCTGG
>CAYGZN010000668.1:0-1825 GCA_964354355.1 uncultured Burkholderiaceae bacterium
TTGAGTTCGGGTTTGAGCCGGAGATCGACAACGAGGAAGATCGACGGGTCTGGGTGGTCGAAGCTGATCGAGCCGATGGTGTTGAAGCGGCGAAGGTCGTACTTGTACGGCGTGGAGTTGCCGTGCCACGCCACGACGTCCAGCGGCGAGTGCGCCATGGCGGCGGCCCACAGCCGGCCCTGGAAGCGCGCGACCAGCTCGAAGTCACCGCTGCGATCCTCGAACCACGCGACCGGCGCCAGGAAGTCGCGCGGGTTGGCCAAACCGTTGGAGCCGATCGGGCCCAGGTCCGGCAGGCGCAACGGTGCGCCGAAGTTCTCGCAGACGTAGCCGCGCGCGCCGTCGGGCGCATCCGGCAACTCGACCTGGAAGCGCACGCCGCGCGGGATCACCGCGATCTCCTGCGGTTCGACCTCGAGGATGCCCATCTCGGTCAGCAGGCGCAGGCGGCCCTGCTGCGGCACGATCAGCAGCTCGCCGTCGGCGTCGTAGAAGAACCGGTCGCGCATCGAGCGGTTGGCCGTGTAGACGTGGATCGCGCATCCCGTCATCGAGGCCGGGTCGCCGTTGCCGGCCATCGTGAACAGGCCTTCGACGAAATCTGTCGGCTCGGCCGGGATCGGCAGCGGGCTCCAGCGCAGCGGGTTCGGCGGGGTCTCGACCCCGGCCGCTTCGCCGAAGCGCGACAGCAGGCGACCATCGGGAATGCGCCGGAACGGCCGGTGCACGGCCGCCGGGCGGATCCGGTACAGCCAGCTGCGACGGTTGTCGGCGCGAGGCGCCGTGAAGGCGGTGCTGGAGAGCTGCTCGGCATACAGCCCGTGGGCGACGCGCTGCGGCGAGTTGCGCCCGACCGGCAGCGTGCCGGCCAGCGCCTCGGTGGCGAACTCGTTGCCGAACCCGCTCTGGTACGCCAGCCTTGCGCCCGCGGCCGGCGCGGGTGCAGCGGCCTCGGCCGCACCGGTCTGGGCTCGGGTGGACGTCATCGTGGTTCCCCTGGTCGTCGGTCGCCGTCGAGGCGGCACCCAGTGTAGCCCTGCCGGGCGCCTGCGGCAGGGGTGTCCGGCCGCCGCGGGCCCGACGCCGCCCGGCACTTGATTGCGCCCTGCCAGGCCCCATCTACCGCGCAGATCCGGCTGCGGGACCGGCAGGCGACTGCAAGACCCGCGGCCGGTGGATCATCCGGTGAGCCACCCATGAAGCATCCTTACCTGACGAACAACCCCGGCGCTTCGGCGCCCGAAACCGACATCATGCTGACATCCAACGAGCGTCAGGTCCTGCAGATGCGTTTCGGCCTCGGCACGCAGGATCCCACCGGCCTCACGCTGGTCGAGATCGCCCGCCAGCTCGGCGTCACGCCGCAGCGAGCCAGCCAGATCGAGTCCAGCGCACTGGCCAAGATGCGCGCGGCGCTGCAGGCGCGCGGCATCGAGTCGATGGACGACGTGGTCTAGGGCACGATCAGCACCTTCCCGGTGACCTTGCGGGCGGCCATGTCGTTCAACGCCTGCGCCGCTTCCTCGAGCCGGTAGGTGCGCGAGATGTGCGGACGCAGCTTGCCCTCGCGGATCCAGCCGAGCATCTCGGCCATGCCGGCCAGGTTGGCCTTGGGCTCGCGCTTGGTGAACTCGCCCCAGAACACGCCGACCACCGATGCGCCCTTGAGCAGCATCAGGTTCAGCGGCAGCGACGGGATCTGGCCGGCGGCAAAGCCGATCACCAGGTAGCGCCCGCGCCACGCAATCGAGCGAAACGCCGGCTCGGCGAACTTGCCGCCGACCGGGTCGTAGATCACGTCCGGGCCCTTGCCGCCGGTCTCGCG
>CAYGZN010000669.1:0-1822 GCA_964354355.1 uncultured Burkholderiaceae bacterium
CGGCTGCTGGCCGAGCGGATGCACGCGCTGGGCTGCGGCGACCAGTTCGCGTGCCCGCAGCTGCCCGTCTCACCGCGCGAGGCGGTCGCGCTCGTGGAGCAACGGTTTGCACCGGGCGCCGGCGACGTGCTGATCGGCAGCTCGCTGGGCGGGTGCTACGCGACCTGGCTGGCCGAGCGCCACGGCTGCCGCGCGGTGCTGCTGAACCCGGCGACGCGCCCGGCGGCCGGCCTGGCCCGCTACGTCGGCACGCAGCCGATGTTCCACGACGCGTCGCAGTCGATCGAGCTGCGGCCCGAGCACCTCGACGAGCTGCGCGCGCTCGAGGTCGCCCGCATCACGCGTGCCGAGCGCTATTTCCTGGTGGCGGCGACCGGCGACGAACTGCTGGACTGGCGCGAGATGGTTGCGGCCTACCCGGGTGCGCGCCAGAAGGTGATCCAGGGAAGCGACCACGGACTGTCGGATTTCGCGGACTACCTGGACGAGGTGCTGGGCTTTGCCGGGGTGATCACCGCGCCGGCTGCACCATCAGCGCGTTGAAGCGCCGCTGCGGCCGGTGGGTGACCGTCAGCCCCTTGCGCGCCGCGTAGTCGAACACGGGGTAGAACACGGGGATCAGGCCCTGGTCGGCCATGTACGCCTCCATCACCGCGGCCAGCGCCGCATTGCGCCGGTCGGGGTCCATGATCGGCAGCGCGGCCGCGAAGGCCTGGTCGATGGCCGGGTTGCTGTAGCGCGTGCGGTTCGCGGTGCCGAAGCCGCGCGACGTGTCGTAGGTGGCCAGCAGCGCGCGCATGCCGGTGGCGATGTCGTCCGAGCCGTACTGCGCGGTGAACGCGGAGAACTCCTGCTTGCTGGCGCGCCCGAAGAACACCGAGCCCGGCATCGTCTCGACGGCGACCGCCAGGCCCAGCCGCGTCCAGCCGGCCGCGATCGCCTGCGCGATGCCGGCATCGTTCGGGTAGCGGTCGCCGGTGGCGTGCAGCGTCAGCTTGAAGCCGTCCGCAAATCCGGCCTCCCTGAGCAGCGCCTGTGCGCGCGCCGGGTCGAACGGGTCGGGCCGCAGCTCACGGCTGGCGCCGGGAAACGTCGCGGGCAGCAGCTGCGAGGCGGGCACGGCGCTGCCTTCCATCAGCCGTTCGGCGATCAGCGCGCGGTTCAGCCCCAGCGACAGCGCCTTGCGCACCCGGGCGTCCTTCAGCGGGTTTCTCGGCAGCGGCGAGCCGTCCTTGGCGGTGACGAACGGCGACGCGTCGCGCGCCGAGTCCAGCGCGATGTACTGCAGCTGCGCCGACGGGCCGCCGGTGACGGTGTAGCGCGGGTCGGACTTCAGTCGCGGCAGGTCGGCGATCGGCACCAGGTCGATCGCGTCGACCTGGCCCGACAGCAGCGCCGCCACGCGCGAGGCGTCCTTGGCGATCACGCGCTCGGTCACCCGCTGCCACGGCTGACGCGGTCCCCAGTGCCCGTCGAAACGCTCGACCACCAGCCGCTCGCCGTTGACCCATTCGACCAGCCGGTACGGCCCGGTCCCGATCGCCGCCTTGCCCGAGTTGTAGTCGGCCGTGGTGGCGCCGCGCCCGGCCCGGGACGACACGATGAACACGTTCGACATGTCCAGCGGGATCGACGGGCTGGGCTGCTTCGTGCGCAGGCGCACCGTCAGGGCGTCGACCACCTCGACCTTGTCGATGCCGCGCGTGAACTGCGCGAACGAGTTCGGCGTGTTGGGCACGTTGGGCACCCGATCGATCGTGAAGACGACGTCCTCGTCGCCGAAGGCCCAGCCGTCGTGGGACTTCACGCCGTGCCGCAGCCG
>CAYGZN010000670.1:0-1809 GCA_964354355.1 uncultured Burkholderiaceae bacterium
GGGGTCGATCGTCGCGGCGCCGCGCAGCGCGGCCGAGGCGGCGGCGGCCGCAAGCGCGGGGCCGGTGCGTGCGCTGCGCGAGGCCACGGCATCGGCGGCATCGCGCGCGCGGGCCTGCTGCGCGTACCACGCCGCGCCGGGCGATCCGGTCGCGACCAGCAGTTCGGCGGTCGATGCATCCGGATGGATGACCGGGCCGAACATGCGTGCGTCCCCCGCCTGCGCGGGCGGACTCGCCTGGCCGGACGGGCCCGGTTCGGCGGTCGAGGCCGCGGCGGGCGACGCCGCGGCGGCCGCCGGTGCAGCCCCCGGCTCGCCGGCCGCCGCGGACGAATCGGTGACGGTGCCGTTCGCAGCGCCGGCGGACGCGGCGGGGTTGCCGGCGGGCCCCGTGCCGCTCGGCAACGCAGGGTCCGCGTCGATCGCGGGTGCCGCGCTGCCGGTGGCCGACGCGACGGCAGCCCCGGCGGCGTCCGGTGCCAGCGCCTGCGGCGCAGGATCGGCGCGCTCCGGTGCAGCCGTGCCTGCTGTGCGCGCCTCGGTGTCGAGCGCGGTGTCGTCGGCGGCCACGGCGTGCCCGCCCGGCACCGGCAAGGGGGATGAACCCGATGCGGCACCGCGCACGCCGTCGACATCGGCACGGCCGGTTCGCGGTTCCACGTGCCCGCGCGCGCCCGCGCGGTCGTGCGCGGCGGTGTGGATCGCGGTGCGCCGCGGTGCTGCGCCCGGGTGAGGCGGCGATGCGTCTGCGCGGGCCGGGTGCACGTCGGCGGCGACGGCCGACGCCGCAGCTTCGACGGGAGAGTCGAGGGTCGACGCGAGGGCGGCGGCGCGATCCGACACGGCGCCAACGCTGTCCGGACGGTCCGTCAGGGCCTGGCCGGCCGCGCTGCGACCGTCGGCGCTGGCCGCACCGCTCGCGTCGGGTGCGCCGCGGGGGCGGGTCGCGGCACGCGCGCCGCTCGCGCTGCCCGGGCCGGACGTGTCGGACGTGGCGTCGGCCGGCTGCGCCGGGCCCGAGGGGCTGCTCGCTCCGTCCGGCGCCGCGGCCTCGCGGGGCTCGCCGGACGCCGGCGCCGGCTTCTGGATCGCGGCGAGCAGATCGGCGAAGTCCGGCACCGTCGCCGTGCCCCGTGCGCGCGCGCCGGGTCCGGCCAAAGACTGGCCGGCTGCGGCCGGTGTCGAGGCGGGTTTGCTGTCGATGTTCATGCTCAGTCCTTGCCGGGCTGTTTGCGGGCGGCGCGGTTGGCGGCGAGCTCGTCGAATCCGTGCTGCTCGCGTCGCGTCGCGGTTCTTGCGCGCGCCAGCGCGCGACGCTGCGACAGCAGCTCGAGCGCCTTGAGTCGCTTCTGGCGTGCGATCAGCTCGGCGTCGTGCCGTTCGCTGCTCGCCAGCCGGTCCGCGTGCTGCTGTGCCTGCGCGTCGATGGCCGTCAGCAGCCTGCCGTCGAAGTGCACCGCGGTCACGAGCTGTTCGACGCCGATCGCGTTGCCGGTGCGCACCGGGCCCTTGGCCAGCGATTCGACGCGGTACTCGGTCAGCGTGCGCAGCGTCGCCTCGGCGGCGGCTCGGTCGCGGCGGCTGGTGGCGGCACGGGTCGCCGCGACGTCCCGGACCTCGCGGGCGCGCTCGATCAGCAGTTGCAACAGTTTGGGATCCATCAGTGGGTCGATGCCTTGGGCGGGTCGAGGTGGGGTTCGATCAGCTGCGCCAGGGCCTGCAGGCTGTCGTCGAAGTCGGCGCCTTCGGCCATGTCCTGCTGCAGCAGCCGAGCGATGTGCGGCATCAGTGCAATGGCCAGGTCGGTCT